>DASWDH010000130.1:0-6534 GCA_036395495.1 Polyangiaceae bacterium | reverse complement strand
GTGCACTCACGTCGAATGCGTCGCGCGACTTCGTAACCGTCGCAGCCAGGAAGCCCGATGTCGACGAGCGCGAGATGTGGCTTTCCAGCGAATGCTTTTTCGATCCCCGAGAGACCGTCGCCGGCGAGGTCGACTTCGTGGCCCAAGAGCTGCAGCAGCTCCTGCATCGTTTCGCGGCCGTCGTCATTGTCTTCGATGACCAGAACCCGAAGCGATTTGACGATGCGATGGGCAGGGCCATCCGCGTCGTTCGCAGGGGTGTCCTCCATCGAACGCAACGAGGCGGGTTCCGCATCGGCCTCGGCCAGTGGAAAGCGCACCACGAACTCCGAGCCGCGGCCGGGCCCTTCGCTATTCACGCGAATCGAGCCCTCGTGTAGATCGACCAGACTTCGGACCAGCGGCAGGCCGAGCCCCAGGCCCCCCTGGGCTCGCTCGAGCGAGTGTTCGACCTGCATGAACGGTTCGAAGATTCGGGGAAGCATCTCCTCGGGAATGCCGACGCCGTTGTCGGCGACGCGAAAGACGGCGTCGGACCCCTCGCGGGTGAGACGGAGCTCGATCGTGCCCCCCTCGGGCGTGTACTTCGCCGCATTGCTCAGCAGATTACCGACGATCTGCTCGAGTCTCACCGGATCGCCGCTGATGGTGAGGTTGCCGGCGCTCTTGATGACGGTGACGCTGTGGCGTTCGCTCTTCTCGCTGGACGTCAGAGTTTGTACCGAGCGATCGACGATCTCGCGAAGATCGACCACCTCACGCTTGAGCACGACCTTGCCTTTGGTGATGCGGGTGACGTCGAGCAAATCGTCGACGATGCGACAGAGGTGGCAGATCTGACGGTCGATAATCGCGTGTTGCTTGCGGCGCTGCGGGTCCGGACTGGCCGAATAGGTGAGCACATTGAGAGCATTCTGGATCGCCGCCAATGGGTTACGGAGCTCGTGACCCAACATCGCGAGAAAATCGTCTTTGCGGCGGTCGGCTTCCTCGAGGCGTTCCAAAAGGTCGCGCAGCTCGTATTGACGACGCCGGCCGCGAAGCCCGCTGCGAACGGCGCTGAGCAGTGTGGTAATCCGAACGGGTCGCTCGAGCACCGTTACGTTTCCCAGGCGGCCCAGCATGTTCAGAAGGATCTCGATGCCCTCGTTGTGTTGGGTGAAGACCACCAGAGGAAGATCGGACCAGGGGGGCTGCGTGTGGAGCATCCGCACGAGCTGCGTCATGAAGGTGGAGGTGAGCGCTTCCTCGGCAAGAATGGCCACGCCCACTCCGGCGGCCATCTCGTATTCGAGCTCTTCCGGACGGCGGCAAGCCCTGCACGAAAAACCAGCTCGGGTGAGGATCTCGCTCGTCAGCTGACCGTCCTTGCCGGTCGGCGTCAAAACGAGCACTCGCTCGTCAGCGACGCTAGCCGGGCTGTCCATGGGTGCTCTCCGCCAGTGCGTGCTCGCCGGTGTAGACGAGGCTGCCGCGGAGCAGGCCATCGAGCCCCTTCAGCTGCCTGCCCATCCGCAGTCCATCGCTAGAAATCAAAAACTCGCGCAATACGCGTTCGTGGCTGCCCGTCCTCTTCTTGACGACCGAGACCGCTTTGCGAACTTCTCCGTCTGCTTCGAAGTAGCGGAGCAATACGACGCTGTCGGCGAGGTAGGAAAGCTCCATGGGGGCGGCGACGGTTTCGCCGAAGATTCCAAACTCGGCGACGATGAGCATGGTCACCACCCCTTGTTGGTTCAGGTATGACAAGAGCTCGTGCAGATGGGCGCTGAGATGCTGTTCCTCCGGCATGGCGGCGCGATAGCCATTCAAGCTGTCGATCAAGATCACCGAGGCCTGGTGCGATTCCACGTCCTCACGTACGTAGTCGGCAAACTCGCCGGGAGAGAGCTCGGCCGGATCGATCTGCCGCAATCGGAGCGCGCCCGACGCTGCGTGCTCGACGAAATCCATGCCGAGCCCTTCGGCGCGCGTGAGCAAGTTACCGGGCACCTCGTCGAACGCATAGATGGCCGCGTGTTTTCCTTTGTTCAGCGCCGACATGATGCATTGGGAGGCCAGCGTCGACTTTCCGACGCCGGCGGGTCCGAGAAACAGCGTGCTGGTGCCTCGATCGAGGCCACCGCCCATCATCCGATCGAAATCGGGTAAATCACTGGTCAGCGGTTCGCGAGAGAACGAATGGCGGTGCTCGGCGGCGACGAGCCGCGGGAAAACGGACAGTCCGCCCCTTCGGATTCGGTAGTCGTGGTAGCCGTCGCGAAAGGAGACTCCGCGCAGCTTTTGGATGCGCAATCGCCGGCGCTGGCCACCATACTCGGGTGTCAGCTGCTGCAGCGCCAGAACGCCGTGGCAAAGGCTGTGCAGCTGGCGCTCACCTGAATCGATGCTTTGATAATCCAATAAGATGACCGTGCAGTCTCGCGCGCTGAAGTACGTCTTGAGAGCGAGCACCTGCCGCCGATATCGCAGTGGATCGCGCGCCAAGAGGCGCATTTCGGAGAGCGAATCGAAAACGATACGGCGAGGCGTCACCCGCTCGACCGCTTCGAGAACCACCCGGGTCGTATCGGAAAGCTCGACGTCGGAGGGATGGAAGAGCGTGTATTGCGACTCCGCTTTCAAGCTCTCGTCGGAGCTCTGCAGATCGCAGATGGTGATGCCCTCGAGGTTCCATCCGTGCGAGGCTGCCATGCTGCGCAGCTCTTCTTCCGTTTCCGATAGGCTCACGTATACGCACGGCTCGCCAGCCCGTGCGCCCTCGAGCAAGAACTGCAGCGCGAGCGTCGTTTTGCCCGCCCCCGGATCACCTTCCACCAAATACATGCGGCCGCACGGCAGGCCGCCGCCGAGGATGTCGTCGAGCCCTGTGACACCCGAGGCGGCTCTCTCCGTTTTCTTTGCTGGCTGTCCCAACTTCGTCCTCTGGCGCGCTTGTCTGCAAGGGGAGCGATTTTCGTCCAACTCCGCTCGACGACAAGAGCGCCTAAGGTCCGATACGCAAGGTCCGAACCCGAACGTAGTCTCGTTAATCAGTAATCTCGTTCTCGAGTGGGCGCGGATGCAGAAGCTGCACCAAATTCTGACGTCACGGCGCAGCGAGATTCTGCACACCTGGACTTCCGGTGTGCGGGTCTTGACTGCGGAAACTCCTATTTCGACGGTCGAGCTCCTCGACCATGTGCCGAGGTTCCTCGACGAGCTCACCGAGTCGCTGGCGTCGGCGGAGCAGGGGCCGCCCTCGCCCCAAGAGCGAAGCTCGACTGCGGCCAATCACGGCGTGCAGCGCTTTCGCCTGGGGTTCGACCTCGACGCGGTCGTGCGCGAGTATGGCATGTTGCACCGGTGCGTCCTCGACGTGGCTTACCGGGATGAGGTAGCGATCAGCCGCGAGGAGCACCACGTCATCGTCGAGGCGATCTACACGGGGATTGCCGACGCCGTGACGCAATACACGCGTCAGCGCGATGCCGAGCTGCATCGGCAAGCCGAGGAGCATTTCGCGTTCGTAGCGCACGAGCTGAGGAATCCTTTGTCGTCGGCCCGCCTCGCGCTCGGGAGGCTTGTCAGCAAAGGCTTGCTTCAACCAGGGCCGCTTTCGGACCTCTTGGCCCGTGGTCTCGAGCGGATGAAGACGCTCATCGAAAACACATTGAGCCTGTCCATCGCGAGCAGCGGCGCGGACCTTCGTCTCCAACCTGTCAGGGTGAGTGCGCTCCTCGCCGACGCGATCGAGGAATCCAACGCGGCTGCGAGCGACAAGGCAATCCGCATCCAAGTGGAACCGTTGTCGGAGGACATCGAGCTGAACATCGATCCGCGGCTCATGCACTCGGCCCTCACGAACATCATCAGCAACGCCGTGAAGTTCACGCACAGAGGAGGCGTCGTGACGGTGCGATCGCGGTGCGAGGCCGACGGCGTCAGGCTCGACGTTCAAGACGGCTGCGGCGGGCTGCCCGACGGCGCTTCGGAACGGATGTTTGCACCGTTCGTTCAGTTCGGTGAGGACCGCACCGGTTACGGGCTTGGATTGGCCATTGCGAGGCAGGCCGTGCAGGCCCATGGCGGCTCGATCCGCGTACACAATCACCCGGGCAACGGCTGCACGCTCAGTATCGAACTGCCCATCGGCTGCAAGCGGGCATAGATCCTACTCGCACTTGGGCGGCGCGTCGCCGAACTTCAAAAAGAGATTGGCCGCGAGCGGGTAGGCGCAAGCGAGCGCCACGAGGACGATGAGCGGGATGCGCAGCCACTTCCGACCTCCCCGGCGTGCGTCACGGACTTTCACGCTCCGGGCAGACGTTCCCACGTCGGAGCGAACGAGGCGGCACGATACATGCCGCTTTGGTTTGAGCTCATGCCCCGCCGCGTAGTAGAAAGGCGCTCGTGCCCGCCAAAAGGATCGTCGTACTCGGAGGAAGCGGTTTCGTGGGGCGGCGCCTCGTGCGCAAGCTTCTTGCCCGCAAAGATCTGGTCACCGTGCTTTCGCGCGATCCGGTCGGCGCCCGTCGTGCGCTCCCCGAAGGCGTGCGCGTCGCCGGCTACACGCCGACCCAAGAGGGGCCTTGGTCCGATGAGCTTGCTAGCACCGACGGTGTGGTGATGCTGGCCGGCGAGCCGATCGTGGGCGTGCGTTGGAGCGAGGCGAAGAAAAAAGAATTCGAAGCGAGTCGCATCACCGCAGGTGAGAAGCTGGTCGAAGGCATCGAGCGTCTACCGCCGAACCGGCGCCCCAAGGTTCTCGTGGGCGCGTCGGGCTGCGGCTTCTACGGACACCGCGGATCCGACGAAGAGATCGACGAGAGCAGCCCCGCCGGCCGCGATTACCTGGCGCTCTTGGCGCAGCGCTGGGAGGAGGCCCTTGCCCGCGCGACGACGCTCGGCGTTCGCGTGGTGCACACGCGTTTCGGCATCATTTTCGGAAAAGGGGGTGGCGCGCTCGAGAAGCTCGCTCGCCCGTTCCGCATGCACGTGGGGGGCCCCATCGGTTCGGGCAAACAAATCGTCCCCTGGGTCCACATCGAAGATGTGTGCGGGATCATCATGCTCGCGATCGACAACGCGGAGGCCAAGGGTCCCATCAACGCGACAGCGCCGAATCCGGTCAGTATGGAACAGCTCGCCGAGGCGATCGGGGTCATCCTTCACCGTAGGTCCTATTTGCGGGTGCCGGAGGGGGCCTTACGAGCTCTTTTTGGAGAAGGAGCCGAGCCCCTTTTGACCGGTCAACGGGCGTTGCCGCGTGCCGCCGAAAGACTTGGCTACGATTTCGAGTATCCTGAGATTTTGCCCGCGCTCGAATCGGTGCTCGGGCCTGATTGAGCTACCTCGTTGCTACACTCGATCGATATTTGCATTCTGCAGGCCCTCTACGTCGGTGAGGTTTCACCGCTCTGGCTTTACGCCATCGTTGCGGTGAGTTTTCTCGGGTCGGGCTGGATGCTCCTCGGGCTCTTGCCCGCGCTGCTCGTGCGCACCATTCGCCTTCCGGCGGCGATCGCGATCGCGGCGCTGACGCTGACCAGCGGAGCCGTGGCTTCGGTGAAGGTGCTGACCGCCCGCGTTCGGCCTTGCAATGCTCTCGGCTGGGCCCACGCGCTTCCCATCGCGCTGCCGAGTGACTGTTCGTTCCCCAGTGGCCACGCGGCGGGAAGCTTTGCCCTCGCGTTTTTCGTGCTGACGTTGCATCGGCGTGCGGGTGCCATTTTGGTGGCCCTCGCAACGCTCATCGCGCTCTCACGCGTCGCACTCGGCGTGCATTATCCCAGCGATGTTCTTGCCGGCGCGCTGCTCGGATCGATCTTCGGCTGGGCGGCCGCCCGCATTTACCGCGCGCGAGCGCCCGCGGCGCCGTTGGTTCGCCCGGTGACGGCGAGCGAAGAGTCTTAGCCCCCGTCGGGGTCCTGGCCGACGCAGATTCCGAAGCCCATCGGGACCGATCGAATGCCGCCCTGGCACGTGCCGCCCGCCGAGCATTCGCTGTTCGAGCCGATATGGCAGATCTTGAGACACTTGTTGGTCAGCTTCGAGCAGAGGAGCCCCACGTCGCAGCGGTTGGCGTCGTCGCACCACTCGCCGACCTTCGCCGTGCCCGGCTGGATACACGAGGTCTCGCCCTCGCTGCCCACGACGGCGCACACTTCGTTCATCGGGCAGGTGGACAGGGCCAACAGCGTGCAGTTGTCGGGCGGAAGGCACACCGGCACCGCGAAAGCGGGTTGGCCGTCCACGACGAGCGGCGTGGTTTGGTAGTAAGTGCCGGGCGGGCAAGAAATGGGCAGCCCACACGACACCAAGTGGCACTTGGCTCGCTGCCGCACGGCGACGCAGGCGAGAAGTGCGCCGCATTCGCTCGAGTCCACGCAATCCGCTCCGGCGGTGCCCGGACCGACCGGCGCACAAGTGGTGACGACACCCCCGTCCGCTTCCGAACGCTTGATGTAGCAGCTCTGCGGTGGCTTCGACGCGTCGGAGGTGCCGCTCCCGGCATCCGGCCCATCGGTCGAGGCGTCCGAGGCTTCGCTCGAG
>DASWDH010000129.1:0-5212 GCA_036395495.1 Polyangiaceae bacterium | reverse complement strand
CAAGCCGCTCGGGGTGGGGACGGGCCTCGGACTATCGATATGCCACGGCATCGTGCGGTCGATGAACGGAACCATCACCGTGGAAAGCGAGATGGGGCGCGGAACGACGTTTCGCCTCGTTCTACCGCCGCCCACCCAACGCGCTTTCGCGACCCCGGCGCCGACGCCGCTACCGATGCCTCGCTTGAAGGGGAGGATTCTCATCATCGACGATGAGCCACGCCTCGCTCAGGCAGTCAAAGACATGATCGGCGACGCCCACGAAACGCGGATAGCGACCGCCGGAACCGACGCGCTCGCGTTGCTCATGCAGGAGCCCGACGACGGTCGCTTCGACCTCATTCTATGCGATCTGCACATGCCCGAACTTTCGGGCATGGATTTGTACGAAAAACTGCGCGAGCTGCGCCCGGTCATGGCTGATCGTATGGTTTTCATGACCGGAGGAGCTTTCACGGAAAAGTCGCGTGAGTTCGTGAATCGCGTGAAGAACGCCTGCATCGACAAGCCGATCGATGTGGGTCAGCTCCGCAGCCTCGTGGCAACGACACTGATCAAGCGCCAATCCTGAGCTTCAGAACACAATCCGTTCGGAGTGCGTATAGACGGTCATCGAGCCGCTTCGAACGAACGCCGCCAGGGTGACGTTCGTGGCTTCGGCCAAATCGATCGCCAGCGAGCTCGCGGCCGAGACGCTCGCCACGATGGGAATGGCGGCTACCGCCGCTTTCTGGACAATCTCGAAGCTCGCGCGCCCGCTCACGGTCAAGACTCGCCCGAGCGTGAGCGGAGCTCGACTCAAAAGCAGTGTGCCGATGACCTTGTCGACCGCATTGTGACGCCCGACATCCTCCCGAACGATGGCTGGGCCGGCCCCCCTCTCGAATAGCGCAGCGGCATGCACCCCTCCCGTACGGACGAACAGCTTTTGGTGCTCACGCATCTCCTCAAAGCAGCGAGTCAGTGTGCTCGCGTCGATCGTCGATGCATCGTCGACCGGTGCGCACCGCTCTCTGAGGTCGTCGATCGAGAGACGTCCGCACACGCCGCAGGACGACGAGGTGAGCGTGCCCCGCCGCGCGCGCAAGACTCGCTCGGGCGCGAGCGCGACCCCGGGACCGGGCAACACGTCGATGACATTGCCGAAGCCCTCGTCCTCCGGCCGCCCGCAGTGCGCAACCGATCCGACGTCGTCGAGGGAGCGGATGATTCCTTCGGCGTAGAGAAACCCGAGCGACAGCTCGCGATCGTTCCCCGGCGTCCGCATGGTGACGGCGACGGGATCGCCGGCCACTCGAATTTCCAGAGGCTCTTCGATCGCAATGTCGTCGAGGCTCGCCGCCTGCGGCGGCCCCTTCACGGCGCGCCGGCGCGTCGATGCTGGATTCCGACCCACTTGCATCACACCTGGCCAGTTTGAGCGAGCTCCCTCGCCGAGGCGAGCCTATTCTCTCCATGGACTTAGGTAAGTATACTTACGTCGATGGCTCGTTCAGAACAGGCTGGGCCCCGGAACCAAGACGCGTCGGCTCGGGGTCAGGAGCTCTGGCGCGCTGCCATGCGTTGGCGACGGCAGGTCGAGGCCGAGCTTCGGGAGGTTGGCCTGACGCTGACCCAGTGGATGGTGCTCGACTGCGTCCAGCAGCTCATCCAGGAGACGGGCGACGCCGTCAACCAGAGCGCGGTTGCGCAGCGCGCCGAGCTCGACAAGATGACCATCTCGCAGGTCATGCGAACGCTCGAAGGCCGGGGGCTGGTCGATCGTGGTCCGGATCCCACGGGACGAGCCTACCGAATCTTGGTGACTTCACGGGGCCGACAGGCGGTTCTGCTCGGACAAGCTCGCGTCGAGGCCGGAAGTGTTCGATGCTCGGCGGATCTGCAGCGCTACCGCCCGTGACGAAAGCGCAGGCGGGCCCAAGGCCCCGCCGAGTAAACACAAAAGCGACGCGCTCAACGAGACAGGGGTACCTCGGGTTGCACTGGGTGTGGCTCTCTTTGAGCAGGATTCCGGAACGGCGCAGACCCCTACGACAACTTGCTTACGCGTGCGGGCGTCACCGAGAGTCCTTTCTCGCGCCATTTCCGAGGTAAGTATACTTACCTCGGCCGTCGCTCGAAAACAGACACGCCCAGCTCACCGCCGCTCGATAAGAGCCACACCCGGTCGCGCTTCGCGCGCGGTGCGCACCCAATCACGAGGGGTTTCGTTCTGCCGTAGCCGCATCCAGAGTTTCCATCCCACGTAGAAGGGGGCGCACGCCAGCTCGAGCAGGCCTCGTGCTCCCGTCCCCGAGAGCGACCATCCCCGTAACACGTAGAAGAGGAGCGCGAGAAGGTTCGCAATCCAGATATGGAACGAAACCGCTTGCGCCAGGAAATACGAGGACGTGAGCGCCGCAAACAAGCCGGCGATGACCCAAATCGCCAGCGTGCTCAGAGGGGGCACCAAAATGTCGATCGCGAGATCGAGCAGAACCAGGTCGCGACGCATGACCGCTTTCGGCAAAAGCGGCAGCCCGCGGGTACGCGCGAGCGCGGCTCGGCCCTTTTCCCATCGTTCTCGCTGCGATCGCGAGGCACGCGACGACGACACCATCTCGCCGTAGACGTGCGCTTCGGGCGCGTAGTACACGCGATGGCCGGCTTCGCCCAACTTGAGACCGTATTCGACGTCCTCGACGATCGAGAATGCGTCGTGCGGGACCAGCGAGAGCACGCGAGTGGTGAAACACATCCCATTGCCGCGCAGCCCGACCGAAAGCCTCAGACGCTCACGAGCGAGCGAGCGCAGGACATGAAAAGCGCCGAAGGCGATAGCCATGAGGCGCGTTCTCCAAGAAGCGTTCGGATTGCGGACGCCGTAGTCGGCTTGCACGGCGAGCGCCCCCGCTTCGATGCGGCCCGCGAAGGCGCGCAGCAGGTTGGGCGAGACGAGCGTGTCGGCATCGACGACGACGACGGCATCGACCTCCGGTGTCACCGTCTCGAAGGCATGAGCGAGCGCGTATCCCTTGCCCCGGCGTTCGAGGTCGTGGCGCACGAGCACGCGAGCCCCTGCCCTCTCGGCCCGCACCGCCGTCTCGTCGCTGCAATTATCGGCCACGACGATGACCGCAAAATGATCGCGGGGGTAATCGAGGGCGAGCAGGCTCTCGACCGTCGCCGCGATCCCATCCTCCTCGTTGTGGGCAGGAACGACGACAGCGAAACGCACGCTCGATTTTTGGGCCAGACGGGGTGGAAGGCGCCAGGACAGCAGCGTCAGGGACAAAAGATAGGCGTTGGCAACCGACACCGGCGCGGCAAGCACCGACAGAACGAGATCAGTGATCATGGAGCATCCACCGGTACCAAGAACGTCGCGAAGGGGGACTCGACCAATTTTTACTCTGAGCGAAGCCTCAGTAATTACTAAAGTTCTTTCTTCAGGTCAACCCTTCGAGACCGTGATGTCTTCGACAAAAAACAGGTGGTGTTTCCTTGACGGACCCGGACAAACGTGGCGATATTCCTCCCGAATCTTTTCGTAGGCTCGTGGAATTTGGAAGCTGCTCAATTGAACGTCCCCCCCGGCCTGCGGCTGTGTGACGAACTGGCAGGCGCGGAGGCTCTAGTTTGAAGCGGACCGATATTTCTCACCCAAGTTATTTCCACAAGGTCGTCGATTGCCAGTGGGCGTGCCCGGCGCATACCAATGTTCCCGAGTACATTCGGCTCATCGCGCAGGGCCGCTACACCGACGCGTACATGCTGAACCGGGAGTCGAACGTATTTCCCGGTATTTTGGGGCGGACATGCGATCGGCCGTGTGAACCGGCCTGCCGCCGCACGCGCCTCGACGAAAAACCGGTCGCTATCTGCCGCCTCAAGCGCGTGGCCTCCGATCTGCGCGACGACGTTGGCGACAGGCTGCCTCGAATTCCCGAAAAGAAAAACGGCAAGAAGATCGCCTGCATCGGGGCCGGCCCCGCTTCGCTGACCCTCGCGAACGATCTTTTGCCTCTCGGCTACCACGTCGTCATGTTCGAGAAGCTCGCGCGGGCCGGTGGGCTCATGCGCAGCAACATTCCCGCCTTCCGCTTGCCCGAACGCGTTCTCGACGAAGAGATCGACATGATCCTCGAGATGGGCGTCGACATCCGCTACGGCACCCCCGTTTCGAGCATGAAGTCGCTGCTCGAGGTCGGCTACGACGCCGTCTTCGTGGGGACAGGCGCCCCAAAAGGCAAGAACTTGGACATTCCAGGCCGCCAACAAGCCAAAAACAACATCCATATCGGCATCGAGTGGCTCGAGTCCGTCGCTTTCGGCCACATCGACAAGATCGGTGAGCGCGTGCTCATCATCGGCGTCGGCAATACCGCGATGGACTGCTGCCGGACGTCGCGGCGGCTCGGGGGCAAGGACATCAAGGTGATGGCGCGCCGGCCGCGCAAGTACTTCAAAGCCTCGGAATGGGAGCTCGACGACGCCGAGGAGGAGAAGGTCGAAATCGTCATCAATCACGCGCCCAAGGCTTTCTTGCTCGAGAACGGAAAGCTCACCGGCATGGTCTTCGAGAAGCTCGAATGGCGCGAAGAGAACGGGCGTCAAGTCTCGAGGGTCGTCGATACCGTCACTTTCCCGTGCGATGACGTGGTGCTGGCCATCGGCCAAGAAAACGCCTTCCCCTGGATCGAGCGCGACATCGGAATCCAGTTCGACAAGTGGGACATGCCGGTCGTCGACAAGGTCACGATGCAGTCGACCCGACCGGGGGTGTTCTTCGGAGGCGACGCGGCCTGGGGCCCCGAGAACATCATCTGGGCGGTCGCCCATGGGCATGAGGCGGCCATCTCGATTCACAATCACTGCCACGGCGTGCCGATCACCGAGCGCCCAGCGCAAGGGATGAATCTCATCAGCCAGAAGATGGGCATCCACCAGTGGAGCTACAGCAACGACTACGATCCGGTGAAGCGGCAGAAGATGCAGCACGTCGATCTCGTCGAGCGGTTCAACCGACTCAACATCGAGGTCGAGCTCGGGTTCACCGCGGAGCAAACCGCGCGCGAAGTGCAGCGGTGCCTGAACTGCGATATCGAGACGGTCTTCACCGATCGGCTGTGCATCGAATGTGACGCGTGCGTCGACGTCTGCCCGCTGCAGTGCCTGACGATCACGCCCAATGGCGAAGAATCCGAGGTGCGCCAGCGCTTGACCGTGCCGG
>DASWDH010000128.1:0-6921 GCA_036395495.1 Polyangiaceae bacterium | reverse complement strand
CCGCGTTTCCCCACGCAAATTTATGGCGAGGCCGTCGGTAGGACCCATCAGACCGGAATGGCCGCGAGGTCTCGCCTCTGTTTGAGTTACTCGGCGCGGCCTGCGGCCCCGCCTGCGGTGGCTTCGCCGACAGCCAGTTCCGCCTGTCCGGTCAGTACTTGAGTGGGCCTATGGCTACTCCGATGAAACGATCTGGCAGCGACGATCTGACGCAGTAATGCTAGGGAACTTTCCGGACGGGCCGGCGCAGATATCCTCTAGCCCTCGGTCTCGGTTTCCGATACCTCAGCGGGGGATCGCGCGATGGCTCAGCAAGCTTCAACCGGCGAGGACACGCCCACGAAGTTCGAAGGCGAGCTCCGCGCCCCCCCCCGCGGAGCTCTGCTCACGGCCGTCCTCGCCCTGACCGGCATCTTGCTGATCACGGAGATCGGCCGCCTGATCGGGCGCTACGTGCTCACGTTTCGCCGCCCGACCGAGGTCCGCCTCACCGAAACAGGGCTCGAAATTCACGGCCGGACGTTGATGCTCGGCAAATTGCTGCGCGAGAACACGACGGTGATACCGCGCGAAGGGCTCGTGCGCGTGTCGCGCGAGGTCCGCTATCCGAGTTTGGCGATGTACGCCGGGCTCATTGCACTCGCGCTCGGCAGCTACCTCGGCGTGGGACTGGTCGTCGACGGGGTGCGGGCGGCGTCCCCCTCGATGCTGGGAACCGGCTTTTTGATCGCGCTGCTCGGTCTGGGTTTGGACTTCGCATTCTCGAGCTTGGTGCCGGGGATCGCTGGGCAGTCGCGGGTCGTGCTCGTTCCGCGCCGAGGTCCCGTCGTCTGCATAGCATCGGTGAACCCGGCACTCGCCGATCGCTTGCTTGCTCAGCTCTCTCGACCCGACAGCGTCCCGTCAGCGAACTCCTCTGCCGCCGTCGAGAGCTCCGGCGGGACAGATGGAGCCGCGGACAAACCCGAGAGCAATGGCGCTGGTGATACGGGATAGGTGGGTCTGAGCCGCGAGGTGGTTGCCCTGCGCAACGAACTCGATGTCGCTCAGCAGCGGGCCCCCCATCGCTCTCGCCTGGTCGCTGATCTCCCGGGCGTGGGACTCGGCCGAGGCGGCATCCTGATCGTCGAACTCGATCTCCACATTGACGCCGCCATCGGACGCGGCGAAGAGGTCCACGCGCATCTCGCTCAGTGTCTCCGGTAGACGCGCCCCGACGTTGCGCAGCGGCCGCCACGGAGTGACCATCGTCAACGACATCGCCCGACCGCGACCGGGTGGAAGAGAAATGGGCTCGCGCAGCTCGCGTAGCTGCTCGAACCCGTCGGGAGGCGTAACGATGATGAGGTTGCGCGGGTGGGTGAAGGCGATGCGATCCGCACGATCGGCGTGGAAACGTACCGCGCGCGTTCCGGCGGGACCGGGAATGAACCCTCCCGTGCTCGTTCGCTCCGCGCGGTGGCCCACGAAGCTGATCACGTTCTGCAGCTTGGTATCGTCCATCCGGTGCTGGACGAGCGCCGTGACCTTGGAGGTGTCGGCCATGCGCGGCCCGACCAGCATGACGCCGTCGAGATCGCGCAAAGGATCGACTTGGTCGGCCAGAAAATCGCGCCACTGCTCGTTGCAGGCGAGCAGGCTGCCCACCAAGGGGCCGAGCGGATGTTCGCGCATCGTCGAAAACCAGAGAACCAGCGCCACGTTGGGCTTGCCCTTGACGGCGCGACGCAGTCCGCCGACGAGGCTCAGCGTGTCCTTCACGCTGGGTCCGGCGCCACCGTCGCCATCCCCGCCCGCATCGCCGGCGGCGAGTGGCTCGGCCGGGGGTGGGCCTCCGTCCCACCGCCTGCCTCCGTCGCGCGCCCCGTCCCGCTCGACGACATCGGCCGTATTGGAGTCGGGAGCGCCCGCATCGCGCGCCCGATCGTCTCCCCGATCGCGCGGTCGCGCCTGGGGTTCCGCCGCTCCGGCCGCCGTGGGCTCCGGCGGCGGCTCGCTCGGCGGCACGTCGTCGACCAGGGAAATCGGAATGATCACCCTGTCATCCTGATAATCCCATGAAGTATCACTTCGGCTCAGGTAAGCCGCGAGCCAGCGCAAGACGAACGGAAATGGGGTGAGCGGTAAGTGCGCGACGAGCGCAAAGATGAAGGCCACGGCCAAGGTCCGCGCGCGCGAGTCACGGATGCCCAGAGGGTGCGCGGCCGCCACCTGCACATGATAGCGCCTGGCGTCGGTTTGTCTGCGTGCCGAGGAGGCGGGCCGCGAAGGCCGCCCAACTTGCGCAAGAGGAGCGCAAGAACTGGTTCGACGGACCGGAAGCGGGTACTAAGAGACACTTCCCCAACGGGGGGCCCCTTTCCTCCCATGCCGAAGCGCTCTCACAACAAGGTGGTCCGCCGCAGCGCGCGCACTCCGTCCTCGCAGCGGCGCGGCGCGCCGAAAACGTCACCTCCCGGTGGGGTCGGGGGCCCGCCGAACGGCGTGACCGGCTCGTTTGCGGCCTGGGCCACGGGTTTCGTTGCCGCCACAGCCATTGCAGCCTTGGCTTTCGGGTGGTCAGCCGGATGCAAGCACGAACCGCCGCCAGGTGCTTCGCCGTCGCCGGCACCCACGCCCTACGCGGGCCGGGCGGTGGGTGGATCCGATGCAGGTCGCGGCGACGCGAGCGCGGCGGTCGTGAACTTCGATCCGACCAAGCCGTACGATGGCCCGCTCATCGGATCGCTCGTCTCGCAAGCACCGATCTACCTGGGAATGGAGGCGTATCGGGACAAGCGAATCGGCTACATCCGCCACGGGAGCAAAGCGCCGGTCGATCCGAACCCCATCAAATCGGGCAATTGCGAGGCGGGCTGGTATCGGCTGCTCGGGGGCGGGTACGTTTGCGGCAAATACGTCACGCTGGATCTCAATCATCCGCAGGTGCGGCTCGGTACGACGCCCCCCAATCTCGACGAGCCGCTCCCCTATCGGTACGCGTGGAGCGTCGCGATGGGCACGCCGCTCTACAAGTCGGTGCCCTCGCGACAAGACATGATGCAATACGAGCCCCAGCTGGCTCGACGCGCCTCGCAAGCGGGGACCGAAGAGTCGAGTGGCGCCGACTCGGATAACCCCTACCTTCCGGCAGCCGGGGGAGCGGGCTCAGGGGACGCCGGTGTGATCAGCACCCAAGAGAAGAGACCCTGGTGGCAAGGCGACTCTGACGGCGGCAGGCCGGACATCAAGCTGAGCGATCTGACCGAGGGGTCCGATGCGGTGCTCGCCAAGCGCGTCTTCAAGGGCTTCTACGTCGCCGTCGATCGGCAATTCGGTTGGCACAATCGCGTCTGGTTCAAGACGACGGGCGCTCTCGTGGCGCCGGCCGACCGCTTCGCCATCAACAAGCCACCCATGCTCCAAGGGATCGAGATGGGCGGCGCCGATCCCAAGCAACCGGCCGGCTTCATCCTCAGCACCAAGGCCGTCAAGTACCAGGTCGATCCCGAAAAGCGGCAGGTCGCCCCGGGGGGAGCGGTCGAGCGTTTTACCGCCGTGCGCCTCACGGGCCGCGTCGCCCAGGTCGGTGGGATCGTATACCGCGAGACGACCGAAGGGTGGTGGATGAAGGGAATCGATGGAACCTATACCGATCCCGGGCCGCCCCCGCCCGGGCTGGTGCCCGGCGAGAAGTGGATCGACGTCAACTTATCGCGGCAGACCCTCGTGGCTTTCGAAGGGGACCAGCCGGTGTACGCCTCGCTCGTGTCCAGTGGAAAAAAAGCCAAAGATCCCACCGACAAGGTGCACGATCACCAGACGGTCCAGGGGAGTTTCCGCATTCGCGAAAAACACATCTCGACCACCATGGATGGCGACGGCCCCGCGCCCGGCGACATGCCCTATAGCATCGAGGATGTGCCTTACGTGATGTATTTCGAAGGCTCGTACGCGCTGCATGCCGCTTTCTGGCACCAGAATTTCGGCCGCGAGCAGAGCCACGGCTGCGTGAATCTTGCACCGCTCGATGCCAAGCGCATCTTCTTTTGGACCGATCCACCCGTACCGCAGGGCTGGCACGCTTTCATCGCGCCCAAGGAAAAACTCGGTACGCGCGTGGTCGTCCACGAGTAGCCGGCTTCACTTGACGCGACCCCCGAAAAACGCGAGAGCTAGAAGGAAATGGACCAATTCTCGGCGCACCTCGACCGCGGTTGGGACCTCGTCCAGCGTGGCGACACTCGCGGCGCCGAAGCGTCCGCTCGGCGTGCGCTGGAAATCGATCCGCAGTCTCCGGAAGCGTACAACCTGCTCGGCTACGTTGCTGCGCTCGAGGGAGAAGCGAGCGAGGCCATCGAGAGTTACCGGCAGGCGATCGCGCTCGATGAAACCTACCTCGAGGCCATGCTCAACGCGGCCGAGGTCTACATCCATCCGCTCGCCGAGTTCGACGAGGCCGTCAACATGTGCGATCAGGCGCTCGACTTGGCCGAAACGGACGAAGAGGTCATCGACGCTCTGCTTCTGAAGTTCGACGCCATGCTCGGAAAGGGGGACGTCAAAGAAGCGGCGCAGGTCATCGGGCGCGTACCGGAAGGGCCTTACAAGAATCCGAACCACACATTTCTCATCGGGCGCGCCTATTACGAAATCGGTGAGATCGATCGTGCCTCGGGGCTCATCGAGGAAGCGGCCGCGCGCGAACCGACCCACGCCGAGGCGCACTACTACCTCGGACTCGTGCGCGACGAACGCGGCGACTCCCGGGGTGCAACGGCGGCGTTTCTGCGCTGCCGCCAGCTCGACTTGGAAACGACGTCGCCATCGTGGTCCCTTCCCCGCGAGCTGTTCGCGAAGACCGTCGAGAAGGCGGTTTTGTCGCTCGACCCCATCTTGAGCCGCTACGTGCGCGACGCGTCGGTCCACGTGAGCGACGTGCCCGGGATCGAGCTGGTCGCCGACGGCGTCGACCCGCGCGCGCTCGTACTGCTCGATGGCTTGGGAACTCCCGACGGCCCTCCCCAGAGCGCGTCGCGCATCTTCGTCTATCAGCGCAACATCGAGCGCCTCTCGGGCGGCACCGAGCGCCTGGAGCAGGAGATCACCAGCGCGTTCGAGCGTGAGATCACCGCAACGTTCTTGGAGGGGGATTCGGCCCACAAGGACAAGCGCGACTTGAATTAGGCAATCTCGAGAGATTCAATGCCAGGCGCCCAGTGAGATCCCGAAGTTCTGGTAACGCGGAGCAAGATCGGTCACCGCGCCGATGCGCCAGATCTGGCCAGGGGCGAGGCCGAAAAGGCCCCACGGCAGGAGCTTGACGTCGAAGCCGAAGGTGAAGTGCTGGCGGGCCAGGCCGCCGAAGCGCGACGGCTCGATGTAGGTTCCGATGCGGGTCTGGATGCGATCGGCAACCGGCTCCCCTTCCAGACCGAGCCGCGGGCTGTACGAGATGCTCCGCCCGCTCCGACGGAAAGTCTCGGGCATGAGCACCATCGCCGCGGCTTGCTGCGAAAAAAAGGATTCCAGGCTGAGCGCGTCGGGCGATCGCCCGCTCACCAGGAGCTCCATCATCACCGTGATCCGCTCGCGCGGCCAGTTGGCGTAGCGCGCGCGCCGCTCGAGCAGGAGCTTCTCCCTTGCCTCGTCGAGGCGCTTGTCCTCGTCGCGCCGGATGAAGGACTCCTGGTAGGACAGCTCGCGCGAACGGTCGTACATGCGAAGCGGATTGGCAATCCCGCGAAGCTCGGCTTCCTGAGCGGCCCGGCGCGCGGCCCGGTCCTGATCGATTTGCGCCCGTTCGTGCGCCTCCTGTTCGTGCGGATCGAGCCAGCGCGGATTGAGCGGCCGCGGTCCCACCTGAATCGCGGCCCCTACCTCGAGCTCCCAAGGCAAAAAGATGCCAGCGGGGGGGACGAACGGCGCGCCCATGACGGCTGAGGTGTCGGTGCTTTGCGCGGCGCCGCCGTCGACCGGGGCACGGAACGTCGCGCCGAGCCGCCACGGCTCGTAGTCCGGGCGGATGAGCACACCTGCCTCCGGCGCCACGCCGTCCATCTGGAGCTGGTTGGTCAAACTCCCGTACAGACTCGAATCAATCGAAAGCGTGACCGCCCGAATTCCCGCACCCAGGGCGACCTGCCCGCCCCAAAAGGATCGACCGATGACGACGTGCACTCTGCCGAGCGTCTCGTTGACCTGGGGATCCGATGCGCGGTCGGCAGGACGCAGGTCGTAGCGCTGGAAATCGGCGAGAAAACCGATGGCCCAGGGGCCGAGCTGCGCGTCGGCGCCGAAGTTGTAAAAGAGAAAGTTCTGATAGGTGAATCCGGTCTTGCCGTCGTTGTCGAAGTCGTTATTGCGAAATGCCGCAGGAAAGGAGACGCCGAACGACAGATCGAAGTCGAACCACTTGAAGCTGTAAGGGGCCCGAACCGCGACCGCCGCGGCGTTCGACGCGATGGCATCGACGCCTTCCGCGTAGGCAGCAAATGCACCGGCAAGCCCGGTGGCGCGCGCCGGGGCGAGCACCGGGCCCTGGAAGAGGTCGATGCGGCAGCGCTCGAGGTGCATCGGCTCGCACTGCGCGCGAACTTCGCTTTCGGAGACCAGGAGAAGAGCGAACGCTACGAACGCCGCGCTCCCAGGATGAAGCGGGTGAGCGGCTCGGCGTCGAGCTTGGCGGTCGAAAGAAGCCCATCGAGGAGCCTTTTTCCGAGCCGCGCCAGCTCGTAGAGGGCCTTGATCCTCTCGGTTTGCAGCTGCGCCCGCGCGCGATCGCGCGCATCGTGCGCGCTCGTTTTGGACTCCAGGAAACGGAGTGCTTCCTCGCACGTTTCCATGAAGACCACGATCTCCGTCTTTTCGCGCTCCGAAAGTACTTTCGAGATCATGCGCCACAGCTGCACCTCGGCCGCGAAATGATCACGGCGGTCCCCC
>DASWDH010000127.1:0-2636 GCA_036395495.1 Polyangiaceae bacterium | reverse complement strand
GGGTACGATTTCGGTCAGCTCTGCGAGGCGATTCTTGCGACGGCGCGCCTCTACTCCGCCGCGACGCGGCGCGTTCCGTTGCCTTCGGGAACGGAGTTCCAACTCGACGAGCTCGAGCCGCGGCGCCGAGCGGGCTAGGCTTGGTTCCAAGGTCATCGCTCGCACTTCTCGGCGTTTTCGGGATCGCGGCTTGCCGCGCCAAAGGGGGCGGACCTGCTCCGGCGCCGATGGCCGGGGAAGGTGGACCCGCCGATGCGGCGGAAGCGCCGCGCGACGCTGCTACCGCGTTCCTCGAGGTCGAAGCCGGGCCCGAGGAGGAGGACGCCGGTGAGCTCGAAGCGGGAATCGGCCGTCGCTGCCCCAAGGATATGGTCGATGTTGCAGGTCGGCTCTGCATCGACCGCTATGAAGACTCGCTGGTCGACGATGCGACCGGCGAGCGACTTTCGCCTCATTACCCGCCAGAACCTGGCGTCCCGCTGCGCATCTTCGCGAGATGGGACGAAGAGCGCCTGGCAACCGGTCCTCCATCCGCTCGCGCGATGCCGCTCCCTGCGATCCCGGACGTCGAGCGGGGCGAGAGCTTCCGGCCCCGGTCGGTCTCGTTGCGCGGGGTGCTTCCGCAGGGCTACGTGAATGGCCGCGTGGCGGCAGAAGCCTGTGAGCGCGCAAAAAAGCGCCTGTGCACCCACGAAGAGTGGCAGTTCGCTTGCCGCGGTGAGCGGCAGACCAAGTACCCTTATGGAGGCGAGTACCGCGCGGGCGTATGCAACGTGTACCGAGCGGCGCACCCCGCGCAGCTTCTGCACGAAAATGCGTCGCTGGGGCATTCGGACCCGCGGCTCGGACTCGTTCAAGCAGAGGACGGCCCTCTTCTTCGACCGACCGGTTCCACCAAAGAATGCAAAAGCCGCTGGGGCAAGGACGCCATCTACGACATGGTCGGCAACGAGGACGAGTGGATCGATGATCCGGAGGGAACGTTCGTGGGCGGCTTCTTCTCGCGCGGGACGAAGGAAGGCTGCGATTCCATCGTGACCGTGCACCCGATTTCCCATTGGGACTACTCGATCGGCTTTCGGTGCTGTCGATGACCGATTGCGGCGGGTCGTCGGATCGCTGAACATCGTCGGCGCACATGGACGAGGTTCGCTGGGGAATCATCGGCTGCGGCGCCGTCACCGAGGTGAAGAGCGGCCCGGCGTTCTCCAAGGTGAAGGGGAGCCGACTCGTGGCGGTCATGCGCCGAACGGGAGATCTCGCTGCCGACTACGCTCGCCGTCACGGCGTACCTGCCTGGTACGACGACGCCGATCGCCTGATCGATGACCCGCAAGTCGACGCCGTCTACATTGCCACGCCGCCGGGGACCCACCTCGAGTACGCGCTGAGCGTGTGCGCGGCGAGAAAACCCGTCTACGTGGAAAAGCCGATGGCGCGCAATCACGCCGAGTGCCAGCGCATGATCGCTGCCTTTGCGACGGCGGACGTGCCCCTCTTCGTCGCCTATTATCGCCGAGCTCTCGACCGCTTTCTCAAGCTTCGAGACCTCGTGTTTTCCGGCGCGATCGGGCGTGTCACCGGCGTGAGCTATCGTTTTGCCGCGCCCTTCCACGGCCCGCTCGACTCTCTCGAGCTGCCGTGGCGCCTTTGCGCCGAGCACTCCGGTGGAGGGCATTTCCTCGATCTCGGCTGCCATACCCTGGACATTCTCGACTTCGTCGTCGGACCCCTCGAGAATGTGCGCGGCATCGCGAGCAACGTCGGCTCCCCTTATGAAGTCGAAGATACGGTTGCCATGCAGTTCACGACAGCGTCGGGAGCTCCGGCAACGGCGCGCTGGAACTTCGCCGCTGCCGTGCGCGCCGACGAGATCATCATCGAGGGTGCCTCGGGCGAGCTACGCCTTTCCACGTTCGGTGATGATCCGATCGAGCTTCGCAGGTCGAACGAAACCGAGCGTTTCGTGCTTCCCAACCCGGTCCACATCCAGCAGCCCATGATCGAAAGTGTAGTGGCCGAGCTCCTCGGGCTCGGCCGCTCAGCGAGTACGGGGGTTACGGCCGCTCGCACATCGGCGGTGATGGATGCCGTGCTCGAAAGCTACTACGGGTCACGAAACGGAGCGTTTTGGACGGCGCCCGAGGCGTGGCCGGGACGCAACGAGCGCCGCAGCTGATCGAGACAAGAAAAAAAGAGCCGACCAGCCTCGCGCACCAGGTCCGTCCCCGCCCGGCAGGTCGGCTCTATCCCTGACCTTAGCCGGCCCTCGAAGAACGGAAAGTTTCCGCTCGGTTGCAAGATGCAACGAGGTGGGGCCGTGGGTCTCGATGCTGTATATTCGGAGCGTCCAAGGGTTAGACGCCATGACCGATCAGCTGGACAAGCCCGACCCGCCCGAAGATGTCACCGAGCCCACGAAGCACCCCAACGCAGGGCAACTCATCACGGTCGACGGCACGAGCTATCAAGTCAGCCCGACCGCGTTCCGATCGCACTACCAGGTCATCGCATCTGACGGAACGCTGGTAGGCCTCATCGAGATGGTCGATGCCGGCCATTCGGTCGAGTTCAGGGCGCGTCCTGCCTCCGGCGCGGGGATGACTCCATCACTGATGGTGAAGATCGCCGAAGCA
>DASWDH010000126.1:0-1676 GCA_036395495.1 Polyangiaceae bacterium | reverse complement strand
CCGCTACTTCCGGGGAGGGTACCGGGTGGGGGAGGGACGGGTGACGGATGCAGCGGGGCGCCAGGCATCCCGAGCAGCGTTCTGTGCTTCGCCGGAGGCAACGGCGGAGGCCGGCTGTTACGGGCGACCGGAGGCGCAAATGGCGTGGGCGCGTCGTCGGCCCGGGCGGGCTTTCTGGACAGGCCTTCGAAGACGTCGAGGTCCGATCCACTCTTCTGCTCCGCCATCTGTACCTTCCCCTCGAGCGGCGCATCGATCGCCGCATCGCCGGCGAAGAGGCGTCGCATGTATTCAGCTGCCCTCTCGCGATCGGCGTTGAGGCCATTCGCGCGTGCAAAGCTACTGAGATCCTCTAAGAGTTCGGTCGCCCTAGCGTAGCGCTCGTCCACGTCCTTGGCGAGCGCCTTCAAAACGATTCGCTCGAGTTCTGGCGGGGTATCGGGGGCTTTGCTGGTGAGGCTCGGTATCTCGCTAGCGCGAATCTTCTCCATGATGACAATCTCGTTGTCGCCAGCGAAGAGGCGTTCGAGTGTCAGGAGCTCCCACAGGCAAATGCCGAGCGAGAAAACGTCCGAGCGCTGGTCGATCGGCAAGCCGCGAACCTGCTCGGGCGACATATATCCAAACTTGCCCTTGATGGTGCCGACTTGCGTGCGCGCCAGCTTGCCGGCCGCTTTCGCGATGCCGAAATCGACGATCTTCACATCGCCATCGAAGGAGACGAGGATGTTCTGCGGCGATACGTCGCGGTGGACGACGCCGAGCGGCTTGCCTCTCGCGTCCGTGCGGTGGTGGGCATAGTCGAGCCCCTTCGCCGTCTCCATGATGGTGTAGAGAACGAGCTCGAGCGGGAGGGGCTCGTGCGTGCGCGCCGCTCGATCGAAGAGGACGCGCAAGTCTTTGCCGTTCACGAATTCGAGGGCGAGGTAGTAACTGAGGTCGACCTTTCCGACATCGTAGATCTTCGCGATGTTCGGATGGTCGAGCTGGCTCGCTATCGCGGCCTCGTCGCGAAACATTTCGATGAATTCGTCGTCCTCGGCGATCGAGGGAAGGATGCGCTTGACGGCGACGAGCCGACCGTGCGCGCGATCGATGGCGCGAAACACCTCGGCCATCCCGCCGATGTTGATTCGCTCGGTAAGCTCGTAGGGGCCAAACGCTTGGGGGCTATTCAACGACGCTCCAACACGAGTTCACCGCGCCCAACACCGCTAAGCTTTAGCGCGGAGCAGCAGACAGCGTCAACTAAGGTCCTTCCCCTCAAGGCATGTAGTTCCCCAGCTTTTCGGCGGAGGCCGCGGGTTGCGGCTTTCGGAAGTAGCGAACCCGGCGCATCTGCAACGGCTGCCAGACCTCGGGGCCCACGACCGGCGTATCCTCGAAGATCGACTGGGCGGAGGGGGCCTCGCGCCTGACCAGACGCACGTTGGCGGCATCGGTCAACTCCAGGGGGGCTCCCGAGAGACTGGTCGTGCCGCCGAGGGCGGGAGCGAGCGAATGGGCCAACATCATTCGATTCGAGCAACCGAGGCGTTGAAGCAGCGCGTCGAGCACGCGCGCCGAATCGGGGGCAGCGCTCTCCGCGTAGACGAGCATCCCGTCCTCATCGGCGATGCCCACGGCCGCCGCGGCGTTGGGTTGCGCGGCTGCTTCGCTCGCCGTCAATCCCGAGA
>DASWDH010000125.1:0-4072 GCA_036395495.1 Polyangiaceae bacterium | reverse complement strand
CCGACTACCACGAAGCGGGTCCCTCCACGCTCCTGCCCCTTTTCTTGTGGCTCGAAGCCGATCGTCTGGAGACGCTCGGCCGAGAGATTGACCGGCCGAAGCTCGACCTGCAGCGCGATGTGGTCAGAAACGAAAGGCGGCAGACCATCGAGAATAGGCCATACGGCAAGGTCGAGCTGCGTCTGCTCGAGCTCATGTACGCCGACGCGCACCCCTATCATCATCCGGTGATCGGCTCCCACGCCGATCTCGAGGCGGCGAGCGTGAAAGACGTGCGAAGCTTCTTCGAGCAGCACTACGTGCCCGGCAATGCAGCGCTCGTCATCGCGGGTGACGTCCGCGCCGGCGAAGCGAAAGAGCTCGCCCAGCGCTACTTCGGCTTCATTCCATCGCCGCCGCCCGAGCGTGCTCCCAAGTCGACCTCGCCCCTGCCGGCGACCAAGCTCGACAAAGTGGTCCGCGAGACCATCGAAGACCAAGTGGAGATGACCAAGGTCATCATGACCTTCCATTCTCCGGCGCATTTCGAGCCGGGCGACGCCGAGCTCGACATATTGGCGGCCGTCTTGTCGTCAGGCAAGACGAGCCGGCTCTATAAATCCTTGGTGTACGAAAAGGCTCTCGCCCAATCGGTCGAGGCCGCCCAAGAGTCGTCGATTCTCTCCAGCATCTTCAATATCGAAATCATGTTGCGTCCCGGCGTCTCGCCGGAAGCGGTGGAAAAAGTGACCGACGCGCTGCTGACCGACGTCATCACCAAGCCACCCAGCGACGAAGAGCTCGCGCGTGCCAAAAACCAGATCGCGTTCGACTTCGTCGATCGGCTTCAATCCATCGCGGCTCGCGCGCGCCTCCTCAACATGTATTGGGCGGAGAAGGGTGATCCAGGATACGTCGTCAAGGACATGGCTCGCTACGACCAAGCAACGGCACAAGGCGTGCTCGCCCAGGCGCAGAAGACCATCACCCTGAACAGCCGCGTGATCCTGCGCGTGGTTGCCGCCGGCGGACGGGGCGCACCGGCAGAAGGTAAGCGGGGGGGAGCCCGATGAGCCGAGCGAACAACGCGATCTTTCCGCTCCTCGTCGCGGCGGCGCTCGGCGTCGGCGCTTGCGGGGGCGCAGGAAAAACGACCGTCGCTGTCCCGGGCACGGCGAGCAAAACGGCCCCGCCGGCGCCGCCTTCGACGAGTGCAGCGGATTCGCTAGGGCCGCGACCGGAACCGAAGCCACCGGTGCCCTTCGTTCCTCCTGCACCCCAGGTGCTCGAGGGCCCGGGCAATTCGAAGGTTTGGCTGCTCGAGCGGCACGCCTTGCCGCTCGTGACCATCGCGCTCGTCGTGCCCTACGGGAGCGCCGCCGAGCCGGCCGACAAAGGTGGGCTCGCGTTTGCCAGCGCGGACATGCTCGACGAAGGTGCCGGCGACCGCGACGCGCTCGCGTTCTCGAAGGCAATCAACGACCTCGGCGCCAAGCTATCGAGCGCCGCGGATCGGGACTCGAGCATCGTCTCGCTGGAGGTTTTGGTATCCAAGCTCGATCAGGCACTGCCGCTCCTGGCCGACGCCGTCGTGCGGCCGCGTCATGCGAACAAGGACTGGACGCGGGTGCGAACGCTCTGGCAGAACGCGCTGAAGAACCGAGCCCACGAACCCAACGAAGTCGCGCGCGTGGTGACCTCCGCCGTCTATTACGGTGCGCAGCACCCCTACGCGCACCCTCCCGATGGAACTCTCACGTCGGCGAAGAAGGTGCAGTTGGGTGACATCTCGAAATGGCACAAGACCATCTGGCGGCCCGACGCCGCGACTTTCGTCGTCGTCGGGGACGTGAAGCCCGATGCCATCGGGGCGTCGCTGAAGAAGGCGTTTGCAGCGTGGAAAGTGCCAGCGGCGGCGCAGCCACCGGTGGTGACTCCGGGTCCCGCATCGGAGAGCAACCTGCGCACGTTCGTGGTCGACCGTGCGGATGCACCGCAAGTGGTGATGTCCTTCGCGCGTTCGGGTCCGCCGGCGAGCGATGCCGTATTCCCGCGGCTCAACATGCTGAACCTCGCGCTCGGTGGTTCGTTCACGTCTCGGCTCAATCAAAATCTGCGCGAGGACCGCGGATGGACGTACGGCGTGCGCTCCCGGTTCAACTCGCAACGAGGCGCCGGCATGTTCGTCGTGCGTGCCGCCCTGCGCGCGGATGCCACGGCGCCGGCGTTGCGCGAGACCAAAAAAGAAATCGACAAGATGCGCGCGGAGGGTCTTGCCGCGCCCGAGATCGACAAAGTTCGTGCCCTTCTCAACGGTGAGGCGCTCGAAACGTACGGCACGCTCCACGGGGTAGCGGGAAGCCTCGCCTCCAATGCCGCTCTCGGCTTGCCGCCCGATCAAGACGCCAAAGACTTGGCGTCGCAGCGCAGCGCGACCCCCAAGGACCTCGCGACGCTCGCGTCGAGCTACCTCGACGTTTCTTCGGTGACCCTGGTCCTCGTGGGACCGAAGGAGACTGCCATCAAAGCTCTCGCCGACAGCGGTTTGCCGAAGCCGGAGCTCGTCGACGCGGAGGGCCGATCAGTTGCGCACTAGCTACCTGCGCCCCTTGAAGTCCATCATGTTCTGCACCACGCTTTCGCTCGCTTCGGCCACCTCGGCTTCTTCGCGCGCACGGTCGGCGCAGTCCTCGCAGAGCTTTTTCGTCTTTCCAGCTATCTTGACGCTGACCAGCTGATCGACTTCGTTTCCACACGATTTGCAAGTGGGCATGCGACACCTCCGCTTGGCGACGCGTATTCTAATGCGCGCGTCCGCGAATGACCTCCGTATTTGTGCCGTACTTGCCCAACCGTCGGTTACATGCCAAGAGCCGCGCATGCCTTCTGCCGGTCGACTTTGGATGCCAGCCGCGGTATGGGCCACGATCATCTTCGTTCTCTCGTCGATTCCCGCACGAGCGTTCCCAGCGACGAACCTGCTCAGCTACGACAAGGTCATTCATGCGCTGGTCTACTCGGTACTTGGCGTGCTGTCGTTTGTCGCCATCCATCGCACATGGCCGCTCAAGACGATCTGGGCGGTGGTCATCGCTGCCATGGCCGCGCTGGTCTATGGACTCACGGACGAATTTCACCAACGGTTCGTTCCGGGGCGGGTGGCGGCATGGGACGACGTCATAGCCGATGGGATCGGCGGCCTGCTCGGAGCCGCGCTCGGGGCGATGCTACCGTTGGCCAAGCCGCGCCGCGCGTAATATGAAAGGGACATGGTCCGGAGCCCCATTCCCCTCGATGGCATCGACGAAATCGTGGCCCACGTTCGAAAGCGATTCCTCACCAAACCGAAGGTAGCTTTCGCGGGATTCGGTAACGCCGGCAAATCGTCGCTCCTCAATGCGATCTACGGTGCCGAGGTGGCGCGCGTCAGCATGCGGACCGACGAGACGGTGGGTGCACAGGTCGCCGAACGCTTCGGCATCGATTTTACGGATACGCCGGGCGTCGGGACCAGCAAGTTCTCGCTGGACAGCATCCTCGAGCAGGGTCTCCTTTCCGGGCAGCACATCATCATCCACGTTCTCAACGGCGCGGCGGCCATCTCCGCCGAAGACGAGAAGCTCCAGCGGGTGATACGAGGTGCCGCGGCACGCAGCATCACCGTCGTCAACAAAGTCGACCTGCTCGACGAGCGCGAGCAACGCGAGTTCGTGGAAAGCGTGTACGCGAAGCTCGGTCTCACCGATTCGGAGGTGATGCTCGTCTCTGCCAAGCGCGGAACGCGCGTGCCCGAGCTCGTGGCCCGCATCGCCGAGCTGCTCCCCGCCGCCGTACAAGATTCATTCATCGCCCTGCAGAAAGCCGACACCCAACTGAAAGAAAAGCGTATCCGCGCGCTCATCTACTCCAAGGCGGGCATCTGCGCTGCCGTAGCGCTGGCTCCGATCCCGGTTGCCGACATGCTGATCCTCACCCCGATTCAAATGGCGATGGTCGCCACGATCGGCTACTTCCACGGCGTGGAGGTCACCGCCGACCGCGCGGCCGAGTTGATGGGCGTCATGGGGGCAGGCGTAGGCTTCCGCGAAACGGC
>DASWDH010000124.1:0-5528 GCA_036395495.1 Polyangiaceae bacterium | reverse complement strand
GAGATGTCCTCACCGGGGTTGCCGATGATCGCGACAGGCTGCCCGAGTAGGACCTGGCTACCGGTGGCCACCAGTAGTTTCAGCAAGGTTCCCTTGTCGAACGATCGAAACTCCATCGTTGCTTTGTCGGTCTCGACTTCGGCAAGCAGATCATCGATGGCGATTGGGTCGCCTTCTTTCTTGTGCCAAACCGTGAGCTGCCCCTCGGTCATGGTAGGGGACAGTTTTGGCATCTCCAGTACTTTGGCCATTTCTCACCTGTTCGATTGGAACCTGTCACGAGCGGTAGAGCGAGCGCTTCACCGCATTGGCGATACCCATCGCCTGAGGAATCACCAGCTGCTCGAGCTTCGCATTGTAAGGCATCGGCACGTCCATCGTTTGCACGCGTTCGATGGGCGCGTCGAGCTCGTCGAAAGCGAGGCGCTGAATCCGGTCCGCGATTTCGGCGCCCACGCCTCCGTACGGCCAGCCTTCTCCGGCGACGACGGCGCGGTGCGTTTTGGCGACGCTGGCGAGCACCGTGTCGATGTCGAGCGGACGGAGCGAGCGAAGATCGATGACCTCCGCGTCGATGCCTTCCTTTTCGAGCGCCCTGGCGGCGTCGAGCGCGACGTGCACGATGCGCGACCAGGCGACGATCGTCGCGTCCTTGCCCCCGCGCACGACATTGGCCAGGCCCAAGGGTAGGGTGTAGTCGGGGTCGTCGGGGACTTCACCTTTCACGCTGTAGAGCGTCTCGGCCTCGAAGCAGAGGACCGGGTTGTCGTCGCGGATGGCCGTTTTGAGCAGTCCCTTTGCATCTGCCGGCATGGCGGGAGCGATGATTTTGAGGCCCGGGATGTGGGCGTAGAAATGCTCCATCGCGTGCGAATGCTGCGCGCCGACCTGGGCCGCGGAGGCATTGGGCGCACGAAAAACGATCGGGACAGTGAACTGACCTCCGGACATCTGGCGGATCTTCGAAGCATTGGAGAGGATCTGATCGAAAGCTACGGCCGAAAAATTCCAAGTCATGAACTCGATGATCGGGCGCAGGCCCACCATCGCGGCACCCACACCGATGCCGGCGAATCCATTTTCGGCGATGGGCGCGTCGATGACCCGGGTGGGTCCGAACCGATCCAGCATTCCTTCGGACACTTTGTAGGCGCCCTGGTAGTGGCCCACTTCTTCTCCCATGAGAAAGACCCGTTCGTCGCGGTCCATCTCTTCAATCATCGCTTGCCTGAGTGCTTCCCGGTAACGAACGCTGGGCATCGGAGTGCAGCCTTCCCGTTGAGGTGAGGTGGGTCTAGCGAGCGAAAGGACCGGCGTAGGTGCTGGCCTCGAGCAACTCGGGCCCCGGCTCGGCGCTCTCTTCCGCGAAACGCACCGCTTCTTCGATTTCACGTTCGACGTCGGCCTCGAGCTGCTCCAGCCGGTCGCCGAGCGCCGCCGATTCGAGCTCCGCTCGTGCGCGCATCAGCGGATCGCTCTTTTTGCGCTCTTCCAGCTCGGCGGGAGTGCGGTACTTGCCGGGATCGCTCATGGAGTGCCCGCGAAAGCGGTAGGTGCGAGCTTCGATGAGCGTCGGCTCGCTGTCCTTGCGTGCGCGAGCCACCGCTTCACCGATGCGGCTCTCGACTTCGACCACGTCGCGCACGAAAAAGCGATCTTTGGCCATGCCGTAACCATCGGCCTTCAGCGTCACGTCCTCGACGGCCATCGTGCGCGAGAGGGGCGTTCCCATCGAATATTCATTGTTCTCGCAGACGAATACGATGGGGAGCTTCCAGAGAGCCGCGAGCGAGCAGGCCTCGTGAAAACCGCCGATCGAGACGGCACCCTCCCCGAAAAAGCACAGGGTGACCCTTCCATCCTTGCGGTATTTGCTGGCGAACGCGACGCCGGCCGCCAACGGGATGTGACCTCCGACGATGCCGTAGCCACCGAGCATGTGATGCTCGGCGTCGAAGAGGTGCATCGAACCGCCGAGCCCCTGGGAGCATCCGGTCACTTTCCCGTAGAGCTCGGCGAGCACCGTTTTGGGCGCCATGCCCTTGGCGATCGCCAGACCGTGATCGCGGTAGGTCCCCACGACGTAATCGTCGGGCTCGAGGGTGGCACACGCACCGACGGCCACCGCTTCCTGGCCGATGTAAAGGTGCAAAAACCCGCCGATTTTCCCCTGCGCGTACGCTCGTGCGCTCTCTTCCTCGCAACGCCGGATAAGCAGCATTTGCCGATAAAAGGCGACGAGACGCTCGGTGCGAGCATCGGGAGCGGAACCCAAATTCGTTTGGTTGGTCGTGGCGAGCATCCTGAGTTGCGAAGGCTGAGAGAACGTTCGGGGCGGGAGGGGACCCGGCCGGGGCGGAGCCGACGCTAGCGCCGTTTAGCGAATGGATCCAGCGGCTCGTGGCCTTTGGCGAAATCCCGCCCCGATGCCCACGCGCGCATTCCATCCTCGAGCGACCGACGTCCGCCCTAGCATTACTGCGTCAGATCTTGCCTATGACAGATCACGATCGGCAATTGCCGCGTGTCGGCCAGGTAAGTTACGGCGAGGCCGTCGGATTTGGGCCACTGACCGGAATGGCCGTCAGGCCTCGCCTCTGCCGCTTCGCCGCTAGCCGGTTCCGCCTGTCCGGTCAGTCGTTTAGTGGCTTATGGCTACTCCGATGAAACGATCTGGTAGCGAGGATCTGACGCAGTAATGTTAGGCACCAGCCCGCTCGTCAGGCGAGCGCAGGCCGCCTTTGGTTACTCGGAAGCGGGCACGTCCGCTTCGATCCCGGCGTCGGCGCTTTCGAACTTGTTTCGGCGCGGGGCCGGGTCGCCGTATTCTTCGCGGAGCTTTTTGGCCAGGGCGTCGCTCAGCACTTGTTCGTGGTAACGCGGCATCTGCGTCAGCTGCACCACGACCCGGACCGTGCGTCCGGAATCGAGCATCTCGATAGATCCCGGTACGACGCGGGCGCCGCCTTCGCTGCTCCGGTAGGCGAACAAGATGTACGCCGCACTCGGATCGCGCTCGGTGATCTCGAGCCCGAGGTCGACCCTCACGAGACGAAGCGCCGCATTGTAAGTTTGCGTCAAGGTGTAGGGGGATTCGAAGCTGGCTCTGGCCGAGGCCGGTTGAGGATGCGACACGGCGAAAATGGCGAGCGCGGCGCAACCGACGAACATGGGAAACACCCAGGGGCGGAGCATTCTCCCGGAGGTAACTTGCCCCTCTTCGAGAGGACAACTTTTAGGCCGTCTCCGCCTCGATGACTTCGCGCGCTGCATCGCGGTCAACGAGCAGAAAAAACGATGCCGTGAGCAAATGCCAAGTGAACTGGAAGACGTAGAGCAGGAACACGAAAGCGACCCCCGGGCCGAGCACCACATCATCCGGAAAGTACATCGCGAGCGCCGCGTACACCGAAGCTTGGAAGGCGCCGAACAAACCAGGACCGGCTGGCACCAGGATGCCGATCCCGAGCACCCCCATCACCACGAAAGCCTGGACCAGGGTGATCGACTCGATGCCGCAGCCGCGGGCGAGCACCCACATGCTGAAACCGTTCGCGAGCCAATAAAAAGTCGTCTCGAGCAGAAAAGGGCCGAAATGGCGCAGGTTCGGGAGAAACTTGAGCCCCTCGACCGTCCGGGCGACGAAGTCAGCCGCCTTCTGTGCGACGCGATGCGACACGAGGCCCAGCGTTTTTTCGACGAACTTGTGACCGAGAACCGGACGCCAATAGAAGAGCCCCATCAGGCCAAAAGCGCACACGAAGCCGAGAAGCGACACGTACGCCGAGACGGGCACCGCCGCGACCGGAATTTGCAGCTTGCCGATGTGATCGGGCAATGGGCTCAAGGGGCGTGCGAGCTGCAAGCAAATTCCGAGCAACAAGGTGAGGTACAGACCATCGATGACCCGTTCGGCCCCCACCGTTCCCGTCGCCGCAGCCATCGACACCTTGCCCTTTTGCCGAATCATGTACGGTCGCACGAACTCGCCGGCTCGAAGGGGCATCAACAAGATGGCGGCAAAGCCGATCCACGAGACCGCGATCACGCGGCGAAGCGGCACCTGCGCGATGGGAGCCAAAAGATGGCGCCATCGCGTCGCCCGGACGATGTGCCAGGCGATGAAGATGAGCATGTACTCGACGCAGCTCGTGACCTTGACGTTCGCGAAGGCAGACGCCGGCGGAATGAGCGGAAGGCCGCCGCGCTCCAGCGCCCAAGCAAAAGCTGCCGCAATGATCAACGAGACGACGACTTTAGCCCCGTGCTTGTGCCAGAATCGCTGAAGTTGGCTGGGAACCGTGATGGCCATCGCCTCGCCCGGGATAGCACGAACTCGCAGGGCTGCCGTACATTCTCAGGGTTACGTCGCACTTGAGCTGGCAAGGAGCACATGCCGCGGCTTTTTTTTGCGGTCGGTATTTCTCGTGATGTGGAGGCAGCCCTGCGGACCTTGCGCACCGATCTGGGTCGTCACCCGGGTTGCGATCGCCTTCGGTTCGTCGCGCCTGAGCAGGCGCATTACACGCTCCGTTTTTTGGGCGAAGAAACGCTCGAACGGCAGGCCTCGGCTCGGCAAGCCGGCCGGGGTGCGGCGCTCGGTCTTGCGCCGTTCGACGTCACGCTCGAGCGTCTCGGGGTCTTTCCCGACCACCGCCGTGCGCACACGTTGTGGATGGGAGCCGGGCGTGGCGCGGCCGAGCTCACCCTGTTGGCGAATCGACTGGAGGGGCAACTCGTCGAGCGAGGTTTCTCCAGCGAGGATCGGCCGTTCGTGCCACATCTGACGATCGCGCGCGTCAAGCGCCGGCTGCCCGCGGGCGCGCTCGCTGGACTTTTGAACATTGCGGTCGAGGCGATCGGTCCTTTCAGAGTCGATAGGTTCGCCTTGATGGAAAGCCAGCCAACGCGTACCGGAGTGCGTTACGTTGCCGTGGAAACGTTTTCGTTGGAGTTCACATGCACGCCATCCAGCTGATCGAAACCGGGGGGCCCGAAGTCATGCGGTGGATCGAGCTACCCACGCCTGCGCCTGGGCGAGGCGAAGTGCTTGTCCGCATCGAGGCCGCTGGCGTGAACTTCATCGATGTGTACTTCCGTAAGGGCCTCTATCGGATGCCGTTGCCAGGCATTCTGGGCGTCGAGGGGGCTGGTCTCGTGGAGCAACTCGGCTCCGACGTGACCACCTTTCGCGTCGGTGACCGTGTGGCGTGGAGCGATCGCGCGGGGGTTGGCGTGGTGGGAGGAACGTACGCCACGCATGTCGTCGTGCCGGCGGCGCGCGCCGTTGCGGTGCCCGCCGAAGTCGAGGCTCGGGTCGCGGCGGCATCCATGCTCCAGGGCATGACGGCTCATTATCTTTGTCATTCGACGTTCGTCCTGCGCGAGGGCCACACCTGTCTCGTACACGCCGCCGCCGGCGGCGTCGGACTGCTGCTCTGCCAGATGGCAAGGAAGGCCGGCGCGCGAGTGATTGGCACCGTCTCGACCGAAGCGAAAGCGGTTCTTGCCCGGGAGGCCGGCGCAAG
>DASWDH010000123.1:0-2805 GCA_036395495.1 Polyangiaceae bacterium | reverse complement strand
GCCGGTCTCCGACGCTCGTGGAGGACCAGATCACCTATCCACTTTCGAGCTCGCTTCTCTCGGCGCCGCGGGTGACCGATGTCCGTGGTTTTTCCATGTTCGGCATGTCGTTCGTTCACGTGCTCTTCGAGGAAGGCACCGACGTGTATTGGGCGCGCTCGCGCGTTCTCGAGTATTTGAGCGGCATTCGCGAACGTCTTCCGCTCAGCGTGACCCCGGTTCTCGGTCCCGATGCCACCGGAATCGGCTGGATCTACGAATATGCGCTGGTCGACCGCAGCGGCCGTCACGACCTTTCGGAGCTGCGCAGCATCCAGGATTTCACCCTGCGCTATGCCCTGCAGAGCGTCCCCGGCGTCGCCCAGGTAGCCAGCGTCGGCGGCTACGAAAAGCAATATCAAATCACGCTCGACCCCGATCGACTCCGCGCCTTCGGCGTGGCGATCGAAGACGTCGCCCGAAGCGTGCGGCGCTCGAACAGCGACAGCGGCGGCCGCCTTCTCGAGATGAGCGGTCGCGAGTACTTCGTGCGCGGGCGAGGTTATCTCGAAAATATCGGACAGCTCGGCAACATCGTCGTCAAGACCGGCACCGGCGGCGCGCCCGTCTTGGTGAAGGACGTGGGCACCGTCCAGATCGGCCCCGAGATCCGCCGTGGTCTGGCCGAGCTCGACGGTCGGGGCGAGACCGCCGGCGCGATCGTCATCTCGCGCTACGGAGAAAACGCGCTCGACGTCATCGGCCGCGTCAAGGCGAAGCTCGAGCAGCTGAAAAGCGCGCTGCCCGAAGGCGTCGAGGTCGTCTCGACCTACGATCGCTCCAGTCTCATCGAGCGATCGATCGAGACCCTGAAGCACGCCCTGCTGGAAGAGGGCATCGTGGTGAGCCTGGTCATCCTGCTCTTCCTCTTGCACTTGCGTAGCGCGCTTCTGCCGATCATCTCGCTCCCCCTCGCCGTGCTACTCGCGTTCGTTCCGATGTACCTCATCGGTGTGCCGGCCACGATCATGAGCCTCGGCGGAATTGCGATCGCCATCGGAGCGACCGTCGACGCCGAGATCGTGATGGTCGAAGCTTGCCACAAGAAGCTCGAGCACGCGCCAGCGAACCTGTCGCATGCTGCGCGCGCCAAGCTTCTCGGCGAAGCCGCCAAAGAGGTGACACCGGCCATTTTCTTCTCGCTCTTGATCATCGCCGTTTCGTTCGTTCCGGTGTTCGGTCTCACCGGCCAGGCCGGCCGGCTCTTTCGACCACTCGCCTACACCAAGACGTTCGTCATGACCTCCGCAGCCCTGCTCAGCGTGACGCTGGCCCCCGCTCTTCGGGATCTGTTGCTCAAGGGCAAGTTCAAGAGTGAGAAGAACCATCCCGTTTCCCGAGCGATCAACGCGCTCTACGAGCCGTTCGTTTACATCGCGCTGCGCCGTCCGATCACGACGGTGGCTATCGGCGTCTTCGCCCTCATCTCGGCGATTCCCCTGGCGCTTCGCCTAGGGCACGAGTTCATGCCGCCGCTCAACGAGGGGGACATCCTCTACATGCCGACGACCCTCCCGAATCTGTCGATCGAGGAGGCGAAGAACCAGCTCGCGCGCCAGGATCAGATCCTCTCTGGTTTTCCCGAGGTGCGAACGGTATTCGGCAAGATCGGCCGCTCCGAAACGGCCACCGATCCCGCGCCGATCTCGATGGTGGAGACCATTGTCCAGCTGAAACCACCCGCGGCTTGGCCCCGCGTTCACGAGGAGCGATGGTATTCGAAGCGAGCGCCTTCCTGGATGGCCGCCGTCTTGCGGGGTATCTGGCCGGACGAGCACACCGAAACCTGGGACGAACTGGTCGGCAAGATGAACGCCGCGCTCAAGCTGCCCGGATGGACGAATGCGTGGACCATGCCCATCAAAACGCGGGTGGACATGCTCACCACCGGCATTCGAACTCCCATCGGGATCAAGGTGTTCGGTTCGAATCTTTCGGCCATCGAGACGGCCGGCAAGCAGATCGAGACGATCGTCGCCGGTATCAAGGGGACCCGCAGCTCGCTTTACGAACGTACACTCGGCGGGACGTACATCGACGTGATTCCCCGCCGGGACGCGTTGGCTCGCTACGGAATGCAGATCGAAGACCTCAACGCGATGGTGGAGACCTCGATCGGAGGCGAACCGGTCACCACCACCGTGGAAGGCCGTGAGCGCTACACGGTCAACGTGCGCTACAAGGAGGCGTTCCGTTCGAGCCCCGAGAAGCTCCGCGAAGTGTTGGTGCCGCTGCCCGCGATGGCGGGAGCGACCGAGCTTTCGCGATCCATTCCGCTGGGCGAGCTCGCCGACATCAAAGTCGTCGAAGGCCCGCCGATGATCAAAGACGAAGCCGGGCTCCTGGTCGGCTACGTGTACGTCGATCTCGAACCGTGGCGAGACATCGGCGGCTACGTCGACGAGGCCAAGGCACAGGTCAAGGCAGCGCAGAGCCGCGGCGAGCTCACCCTCGGACCGGGCATGTACCTCAAGTGGACCGGGCAATACGAAGCGTTCGAGCAGATGCGAGAGCGAATGAAGATCCTGATCCCGGCGACTCTGCTCATCGTCACCGTACTTCTCTACTTTCAGTTCCGCCACATGACCGAAGTCTTGATCGTCCTGCTCTCGATCCCCTTTGCGCTGACGGGCACGGTGTGGCTTCTCTATCTGCTCGACTATCGACTTTCCACGGCGGTGTGGGTGGGCATCATCGCTCTCGTGGGTCTCGCCGCGCAGACCGGTATCGTGATGATCGTGTACATCGATCACGCGTTCGTAGGGC
>DASWDH010000122.1:0-3179 GCA_036395495.1 Polyangiaceae bacterium | reverse complement strand
AGGCCGGAGCACTCCTCGGTGTCCCATGCGGGTCCGACATCGATTGCGGTGGAGGACTCAAATGCGTGAGACCGACGGACGATCTGGGTCCGGACTCCGGCGGTTGGCCGAACGGCGTTTGCACCCTCAACTGCACGGAGTCGGGCGACGAATGCTCGGGCTTCGGCGGCGTCTGTCTCCTCGTTGCGAACAGCAATGGCGTCTGTACCGAACGATGTGTCGCCGGCGATCTCGCGCCGGGCATCGTCAAGTGTCACAACCGGCACGACGAAGTCTGTATCAACGAAGTCACTGCACTAGCCATCTGCTTCCCCCTCTGTGCGGGCGATGGCGATTGCGGGTCGCGCAAGTGCAATATCTCGACGGGGCTTTGCGTCGACCATCCTCCGACCATCGGAGCTCCGCTCGGCAGTCCGTGCATGGCGGACTCCGAATGCTTGGGAGGCTTTTGTATTCCGCTCGGTGCAACGACGGCAGGCGTCTGCTCGGGGCCGTGTCGTCTGGGCAACACCCAGGCCTGCGGATTTCGCGACGGCGCGATCGATGCGGGCCCGGCCATGGGCGCGTGCCTGTTCGGCCCCGATAACGCCGGCCTCGGCGATCTCGGCGCTTGTGCGCAGCTCTGTGACACGACAAGCGATTGCAATCTGAAATATCCCGACTGGACGTGCATACAGGATCCGACCGTGAAGAGTCTCTTCGGTCACGGGTACTGCGCGTTGGGGCCCGGCCCCGATCTCTAACCGCGCTAGGCGAGCCGAATTTCGTAATCTTCGATGACCGGATTGGCGAGCATCTCGTCGGCCATTTTCTGCAGGCGTTTTTCGAAATCGGGGAGCTTGGCGAACTCGTCGTCGACCGAGATCTCGATGAGCTTGCCGACGCGAACGCTGTCCACTCCCTGGAAACCGAGGGTGCCGAGCGCGCGCTTCACTGCATCGCCCTGCGGGTCGAGCACTTCCTCTTTCAGACGGACGTAGACGGTGATCTTCATGAGATCCCCAGGTTGCGGCGAACCCGGGTGACGGGGTCTTCCAAGTTGGGAACGAAGGCTTCGCCGGTGATCGTCTCGTACGCTTCGATGTAGCGATGCGTCGCCTCGATGCGGACCTCGTCCGGAATGGGCGGGATCGGACCGTCGCCTTTGAAGCCGAGCTTGGCGAGGTAGCGCCGCACGTATTCCTTATCGAAAGACTCCGGGTCTTCGCCGCGCGAAAAGCGTTCTTCGTAGCTCTTCGAGAACCAGAAGCGCGACGAGTCGGGCGTGTGGACCTCGTCGATCACCAGCAGCTCGCCACTCGGCGTTTTTCCGAACTCGTATTTGGTGTCGACCAAGATGAGCCCGCGCTCTTGGCAGACGCGCGCGCCGAAATCGAAGAGGCGCATGGCCGTATCGGCGGCTCGGTCGAAGTCCTCGGCGCTGAGACGCCCCGTCGCCAGAATTTCTTGGCGTGACGCCGACACGTCGTGGTCGCCCTTCTCAGCCTTGGTGCTGGGCGTCAGGATCGGTTGGTCGAGTCGCTGGTTTTTCTTGAGACCTTCGGGCAGGCGGTTGCCGCAAAATTCGCGCTTGCCGGCCGCGTAGTGCGTCCAGATGCTGGTCGAGGTCACCCCGGTGACATACGCGCGCACCACCATCTCCACCGGTAGCGGCGTGCACTCCACCGCTTCGATGACGTTGGGATCCGGCACGCGGAGCAGGTGATTTTTGGCGACGTGCGCCGTCTTCGCAAACCAGAAGGCCGCGAGTTGGTTCAAGAGTTGCCCCTTCAAGGGCAGCGTGCCGAGGACGCGGTCGAACGCGCTGATGCGATCGGTGACGACGATGAACCGCCGGCCATCCCGAGTCGTGTAGTTGTCGCGGACTTTACCCTCGTACTTCGTGCCGAGGACGTCCAAATCGGTGCGATCGAGGGTGCGACCGAGCGCGGCGCGAAGCGTGTCGTCGGGGAGAGGCATCGAGTCGCAACCTAGTGCCGCCGCCCCGAAATTTCAAAAGGGATCGCTGCTTCATCTCAAGCCGGGGGCCCCGGCGCCCACTTCGCTCGACGGTACCCAAAACGAATGGTCGCCAGGAGGAAGGATGTGAAGAGCGCGCGGCAGGACGCTCGTCCAGCCGAGTACCGTTTCCACGAGGTACACTTCGCTGCCGGCCTCGATGAATCCCACGGGTTTGCCGGCCTCCTGCGTGGTCAGGCGAAGGGGCACGTCCTTGACGGCCCGGACAACGGTGGGCTGACCGGTCATCGAAAGGCGAGCGGAGCCGGTCGCGGTCGAAGGGGGAGCCAGACGATCCATCGTTTCGCCTTGCTTCAACGCCACGACGTCGGAAGCGGCCGCCCAAGCGTCGATCACCAGATCCTCATGATAGACGACGTGCACGTACCCCCCCTGCGATTCGGTGCTCCAGAGGAGCAGGCCACTGCCGGTCTGGAGCGCATGAATGACACTGCCCCCCGGCCGATCCCGAAGGTCGAGGGAAGCGCCGCGCGGCAGATAGCCGCGCCCGTTGCCGGGGACGTCCCACGCGGGCCGGGGCCGCTTGTCGAGCGCGAAAGATGAGCAGGGGGACGTGGCCCGGAACGTCTGGGTGACCGGCCCTGCCAGCGATGCCTCCACGGCAAGCCCGTTTGACGCGCCGGAGAAGTGGACGCGCTGACCGGGAGCGAGCCACAGGTGCCCGGGTACGATCGGAACTTCGGCCGACGTGAAAAGAGGCAGCTGGCCCGCGTCGATCCACCCCTCGATGCGAAGGCCGCCCGCCGTTCTGACTCGGATGCGACCCGCCCCCGCGCTGCCCGGCCATTCGAAAGCGGTCATGGGAACCGGCTGCCCGCCGAAAGAGGCCACCGCGGGATTTCCTTGCGCGTTCTGCCAAAGGTTGATCCCTTTGCCCATGAGCGGCGCGCCTCGGATCTCGCAGGCGACTCCAGGCGAGGCCGAGGACGGGTTGGCGACCGGTGGACTCACCGCCTTGGGCGTCGATTCCCTCCCGTCGGATGGTTTTGTACTCGTGGCAGCTGCCGAGGCAGGCGGACCTGGGCTGGCGGTTGCCCCTGCCGCTGCCGGCGTCGCCTCGGGGTAGCTCGTCTTGGGCGAGCTACCCGAGCAGGCCGAAACGAGCACGACGGTCAGCGCGAGCACCGAGGCCGAGCGCGATCGCGGTCTGACACAGGATA
>DASWDH010000121.1:0-3928 GCA_036395495.1 Polyangiaceae bacterium | reverse complement strand
GCAGAAGATTTCACTCGTATCGGCGTAGAACGTCGTTCGTTTGCGATGGCCCTGTTCGTCGAGCGCGGTGAACACCTGTTTGAAGCCCGCCGTCCGACACGAAAAAAACGCCGCCACAACCCCGAGCGCACAAAGCCATCTCATTCCAAAAAGAGCGCTAGCAAAACATACGCCACGCGCACCTCCCGCTGAGCATCGCGCCAATCGCACCTGAGCCCATCACTTGCTCGCAACGGACGCCGAACTGCCAACCCTTTGTGCCAACCCACGTTTGGCACCTCATCAATGTGCGGATCCCTATCGTGTGATCGTCTCAGTGCCCCTAGTCCTCGTGCCGAGCAAGCAGAACGTTCCGGGAGAGCTGGCGTCGATGTCGAGCTGCTCGAGCGAACAGGCCGATGCCTCGTGGACCGCCGAGCTCGAACTGGGAGCATCGGCGCCCGCGCTGAACGCGATGACATTCGGCTGGGCGCCACCGTGCCAGACATCGTCCATCCAATGCCGTTTCCAGCCCTGACACGACTTTGTCAGTTCTCTAGGTGGAGACTCCTTCTCTGGCGAGCGCGAGGCCCGAACCCCGATGCGCAGGCGCCACCGCTCCCATGCGGCACGTTATCGTCCTGGAGAAGGTCGTGAGCTATTTTTGCGCCGCGCGCGTCAGCGACCATAGCTAGTAGCGGTGCGCGTGGCCCGGCCTGGCTCGAAGGATGACCTCGCGGAACTTGCGCATGGCGGGATCGTGGTCGGTCCGCTCGTGCCAGGCGAGCTTGATCTTTACGGTCAACCTGCCCACCGGAGCGACGAACGCGCGGATGCCGAAGCGCTCCCCGAGCACCTTGACGAGGCTCGCTGGGACCGTGGCGACGAAGTCGGTCGCGGCGACGATCGCAGCGGCGGCGGTGAAGCTCGGGACCACCAACGCGACGTCGCGTTCGATGCCGAGCCTCGCGTAGCTCGCGGGCAGATCGCGGTAGCCTTTGCCGGGGGCGACCTCGACATCGACGTGACGCAGCGACGCGAGCTCGGCTTTCGAAATCCGTGCGCCCACGCGCGGATGATCGCGACGCGCGACGAGGACCGTGTGCTCTCTGTAGAGCGGAATCATGTGGATGCCGGGCGCCTTCTCGGGGAGCGCGGCGATGGCAACGTCGACTTCGCTCCCGCCGAGGCCGCCGGACGAGAGAAGCGTGTCGATGCCGACGACCCGAAGTCGGGCCCGCGGCATCTCCTTGCCGAGCAGCAACGCGAGGCGCGGCACTCGCACCAGCTGGCCTGAATCGGCGATGGCGAGCGTGAACTCACGCGTCGTCGACGCGGGATCGAACCCACCCCCGGTAACGGCCTGATCGAGCTCCCGGAGCGCGCGGGCGAGCGTGGGTGCGAGTTCGGCTGCACGCGGGGTCGGAACGATCCCGCGGCCGCTCCGCGCGACGAGGGGATCGTCGAGCGCGGCACGCAGGCGCGCCAGCGCGTTGCTGACCGCCGACGGCGTGACGTGGAGACGTCGTGCTGCGCGCACCACGCTGCGCTCGGCGAGCACGGTGTCGAGCACGACGAGCAGGTTGAGATCGAGTTGTGAAATACTCACCAATCATGAGCCTATACATCACGAATCATCACTGGTCTAAATGATTCGAGGGACTTAACTATGTACGAGAGCGAGAGGAGGACACCATGATTTCGAAGACGCGAACGCTTTGGGTGGGGTGCGCCGTTTTCTTGCCCCTCGTCGTGATCGCCACCGTCGCTGTGGAAGCGGTGCCGCACGTGCGCGGGCTCGCCTTCGTCCCGCAGCTCCGCTATGCACGGATGACCCCGGCGTGCGCGATCAGCGGCGTGGGGGCCGCCTTTCTGTACCGGTTCCTCCAAGAGCATACCAGCCGGCCACGCTGGGCATTGACCGCGTGCCTCTCTCTCGTCGCCTTCTTGGTGCTGATGCTGATGCGCATCGCCGGGCCATCAGGTCTCGCGGGAGCCGCCGCTCCCCCGGTGCTCGGCATCGCGAGCGCGCTCGCTCTCCTCGTGCCTCGCTTGTCAGAGCGCCCGCGCCGGCGCATCGGCACCGTCGCCACGGTCATCTTCGGCGTGCTCGCGATGGTCGGCGTCGTCGTGGCACTCGCCAGCGAACGCGCCACCTCGCCCGGTCCCGACGGGATGGCCTTCGACGTCCCGCGCCGCTTGCTAGACGCCGATCACGAGTTCGTCGACCTTCCGAGTGGAGCGCGAGTTCATTATTTCGACGTGGGCACCGGCGACACGCTTCTCTTCCTCCACGGCAATCCGGCCTGGTCGTTTCAGTGGCGCGATCTCATCGCCGGGCTTCGTGGCTCGTTCCGCTGCGTTGCGCTCGACTATCCGGGTTTCGGTCTATCGTCCGCGCCGCCCGGATATGGTTTCACGCCTCGCGAGCAGAGCCACATGCTCGAAGAGTTCGTCGACCGCCTCGGCCTCCACGACGTCACGCTGGTGATGCAGGACTGGGGAGGTCCGATCGGCCTCGGTCTGGCGGGGCGTCGCCCGGAGCTGGTTCATCGAGTCATCTTGGGGAACACCTGGGCGTGGCCCACGAGCACGAGCGAGCCTCGTGGAAAGTTCTCGAAAATCGCAGGCGGCTCGATCGGCGAGTTCGTGCAGATGAATTTCAACGGGTTCGCCTGGGCAGCGCTCAAGCAGGGCGTCGTCCGGAAGCTGCCGGCGGATGTCGCCGAAGTGTACTTGCGGCCATTTCGCCCGCTTGAGCGGCGTGGCGTGGCCGCCTTCTATCCGGGACAAATCACCGCCGCCTCGGACTACCTCGCGGAGGTGGAAGCGGGGCTCGGTCGTATCCGCGACCGGAGAGCGCTCATTTTCTGGGGCATGCGAGATCCCGGCTTCCCGCGAGTCGATCTCGAACGCTTCGAAGCGGCTTTTCCGAACCACGAGACGATCGAGCTGCCCGACTCGAACCACTTCTTCTTCGAAGACGCCGCCTCGCGGATGCTCGATGAAATAGGCATCTTCGCCACCGCTCGACGTTGAACTGGCAAGCTTCTAGTGCGCTCGACCGTTGGACCGCCGCGACCAGCTCGAAGAATCGACCTTCAGGGGGCCAGGGACGTGGCCAGGGACGCCAGGGGGTTGAATGAGCATTTCCCATAGCAGGTGATGTCTTGCGACCATGACAAGCTAGTTTGCTAGTTGGCGACCTGGCCACAAGGATCGTGTGTTGCCATTAGTCGACTCCGTTGATTGAAAGGCGGCCCCGATCGAAGGTCGCACAGCAGATCACTGGAGCACGCTTCGCCGTTGCCGCGCACGACGGGGCAACGACTCGTCGGCTTCGCGCGTCCCTGTCCGATGGAGTCACGAACGGATACATCAGCTCGGTCATGGTCGCTCCGGCTTACCGGCGCAAAGGAATCGGGCGGGCGATGATTGAGCGCATCATCGGCGGCCGTCGCCGCATCCGGTGGGTCCTTCACACTCGGAAGGACGCCAGAGACTTCTACCGCGCGGTTGGGTTCGAGGATGCGCCCGACATCATCTGGCGCGATCGAACGGGACGATAGGATTGCGCCTCATCCCTTGGCTTCCGCAACTGGGTGGATTGTTTCCACTTGACGGTAAGCCCGCCCGACATTGACGCGGTCGGTCCGGGCGCGCAAACTCGCGGTAGCGCATGCGGTCATCCGATCTTCTCACGGCTTTCGCTGAGCGCTTCCGATCGCGTCCGGCGCCCTTGCAGGTCCCGTGGCGAATCATCATGGGCGAGCACCGGCGATGATGCGCCCGAGATGGTTCCGGCCTGGCGTTGCGATCCTCGCAGCGCTTTTCGGCGCTGCCGCGTGCAACTCCGGGCTCGGCGCGGAGCAGCTCTCGCAAGACGGTGGCGGAGGGACCGGCGGATCCGGCGCAAGCGGGGGGACGAGCGGTGCCGGCGCCGGTGGGA
>DASWDH010000120.1:0-9668 GCA_036395495.1 Polyangiaceae bacterium | reverse complement strand
CGACACGACGCCCGACTCGGCGGTGAGCCGGCTGGCGACCGCGCGCTGTAACGTGGAGGCGCGGTGCAGAAACCTGGGCCCGCACGAGAAATTCACGAGCTACCAGGATTGCTTGGCGCGAATGGAGATCGACAAGCGCGGCGAGATCTCGATCGCCAACTGTCCGAGGGGTGTAGACGAAGAGCAGCTGAAGAGCTGCATTCAAGCGATCCGCGTCGATGAGTGCGGCAACTCGACCGACGCCATCTCGCGGGCGGCGGAGTGCCGTTTGGCGAGCCTCTGTCCTCGCTAGGGAATCTAGGTCACCAGGCGGATCGCGCGCCACCCTGCCACTGCGCCGGTGGTGATCATGATCCAGCCAAGTACGCGGATGAAAGCGTCGATCGCGCCAGGCGCGAGGTGATGTTTGAAGCGTCTGATCAGCCAGATCAAGCTGCCGAACCACGCGACGATGCCCGCGACGACCCCGAGGGCGAAGGGGACCGCATCGATCGGCTCGACGCGCAGCGAAAACATGCTGTGAAGCGCGGTCACCACGGTGGTCCACGTCAAGATGAGAGTGGGATTGGCCAACGTGACGGCAAAGCCGGGCAACCAGCCTCTTCCATCGCCCCCATTCGTTTTCTCTGGCGGTTTTTTCTCGCTGGGGCGCCGTATCGCAAAATAGATCCCGATGCCTATCAGGAGAAAGGCGCCGGCGAGCCGGGCCGCTGGCACGGCCATCGGAAAACGCAATAAGACACTCGAAAGGCCCCAAAAGGCGACGAAAGCGTAGACCCCCTCCGCGATCGCCGCCCCGAGGGCGAGGGAGAATGCCTCGCGATGGCGATCTTGCAGCGAGCGGTTGAGGACGAGCACCGAGATGGGACCGGCAATGGGCATCGATCCAGCGAAAGCCAATACGAAACCCAGGAGCAGTGCGATAATCATTCACTCATTCCGTGGTGTGCATGACAGCTGAGGTACTCGTGCTCAACGCCGGAGAGGTTTTCGCATGGCTCTTGCTCCCGCAATGGATGGAGGGGGATCGCGCGGCGGCAACGCCAACACCAGCGACTCGATCCCCGGCAGCGCTTGGGAAACGGCGTGCTTGGCTCGAAGCTCGTCGAACGGCCCGCGAAAGACGAGGACCAGGACGTAGATCGCCGCGAACGAGCGCGCGACCACGGCAAATTCGGGCTCGATGATGCTGCGATTCAGGTGGCCGCCACGATGCAGGGTTGCCATTTCCGACATCGCACGCACCTCTTGAATCGCCCTGCGTACGGCGAAGTGGCGCATCCATCGGTCGCGCACGCGTTGCGCGAGCGCTTCGCGCGCGAACCTCTCCTCTTCGTTGTCGGCGCGCCTGGGTTCGACGTTCGCCCGCGATTCCGGACCGCGGTTCCACGCGAGCACGAACCCGATGAGCCTTTCGTGGGCGATGCACGGCTCGACTTCGAGACCCGTCGCGAGCACCGTTTCGTGGATGGCCGAAAGATCGGTGGGATCCGCCATCGCCAAAAGCAAGCCTGACCCGCCGCCGAACAGGGGGATCACCCGGTGTCTTTCGCATAGTTCGTGCGGCACCAACGTCATCGCGCGTGGGTCGATGGCGAGAGCCTCGCAGGGGCGAACCGCGAGCTCGCGGGCACGTTCGAGCAACTCGTCCCGCTTGGCAGCCGCCGATTGGCGATCGATGCGAATGACATTGTCGGGCGCTCGGGACTCGTCGAGGAGGATCTCGGGCAGCTCCAAGAAGGCGCTCCCCCACACGACGGGAGAATTGGCATCGAGGATCACCGCGTCGAGCGCGGCCGCCCGCTCGACGAGCGCGGAAAGCTCACCCTGCAGGGCTCGCCCTTTCGGTGTGCTGCTGGGCGCCTCGGGGGTGGAACCGAGGGTCGAAGCGAAGGCACGAACCAACATTTCGAGCCTTCGGCGCGCGCTGTCGCCGTTGGCCGGTGGATCTTCGAAAGATACGGAGAGGAGCTGGCCGGCCGGTAACTCGCAGACCAGCACCTGTTCGGACGGAGACGGAGTTTCGCCTTCGTCGATGATGCGAACGTCCTTCGCTCCGAGGCTCTTCTTGACGACCTCCAAGAACTCGAGGATCGGGGGGACGCTCACCGGGGTGATTGTGCCTGAAAAGGAGGGCGTTACAAGCACCGTAAGGGTGCTCCGTTTCACGCCTCGCTCCTTTGGGCGGGCCTACACGAGATCTGCTGGTTCCACAGCTTCGAGACGCACTAGGGTGCGATGCGCGCGCCGCACTGCCCACAGAAAAGGTCTCCGCTGGCCGGCATTTTCCCGCACTCTTCGCAGGGCCGGTTCGAGCTCGTCGGTATCCCGTCTTCCGAATCACCGTCCAGATACGAGAGCAGGTCGTCTACCGCGAGAGGCTTGACCATGATCTCGGGTCCTGCCGTCGCACCGGAGGGGTCGGCTTCAATCAGCACCGCGACCGCCGTGATGTTGTCGCTGCCGCCCCCTTCGTTGGCGAGCGCGATCAGGCTATCGCATGCATCTTCCACGTCGTTGCTCAACTGGAAAACCTCGAGAATCTGATGATCCTTGACCATCCCCGTCAACCCATCGGAGCACAGCAAATAGATGTCGCCTGGACGCGCGACCTCCGACCGAACATCGACCTCCACGACCCGGCGAAGTCCGAGCGCGCGCGAGATGATGTTCTTGGGGAGCTTCGAGAGCTCGTCTTCGCTGAGGTTCGGGTTCCACGCGAGCGCGTCGCCGACCAGCGAGTGGTCGCGGGTCAGTTGCTGGATTTCATCCTTTCGAATTCGGTAACAGCGGCTGTCTCCCACATGGGCAATCTGGACGGTTCCGCTGTATCGGGAGACGTGCACCGCGACGATCGTGCACCCCATCCCCTTGTGTTCCAGGCGCGTACTGGAGATCTCGTGCACGTCGGCATTGGCCTTGCGCACTCCAACGGCCAGCCGGCGTGCCGGCTCGGAAAGCCCCTCATCCTCCCTGTGAAGCCTGCCCGGAATGATCCCATTTTCGGTCGCCTGGTAAAAGTTTCTGATCGAGGTCGTGGCCAGCGCACTCGCCACCTCACCGGCGTTGTTGCCCCCCATACCGTCGCAGACCACGAAGAGGTCGAGGTGGGAGGCGACGAGGAAATTGTCTTCGTTGTGGTTCCGTTGGCGGCCGACGTCGGTCTTGCCGTGAGCTACCGGTATGATGCGCGGCCTCTCTTGGGTGTCGACCATGACCGTGGGGACAGAGCTCAGCATGCCCTCGGAGGATACGTCGTGTAAAGGGTGACGCCCAGCCCCTAGCATGGCCGGTCCGATCTTGGCGATGACAGATCACGATCGGCAATTGCCGCGTGTCCGCCACGCAAACCATGGCGAGGCAGTCGGAACCGCGCCTCAGACCGTCAGGAGCTTCGCCGACACCGGTTCGGCCTGTCCGGTCAGTGGAGCCGTTTCGGTGATTACTTTGCCCCTTACGATCTTCCACGGAACAATTGCGCCGCACGCCGCGAAACGGCTTGCCCGCCCACGGAGAAGGAGCTCGACACCCCCGATGATTTTGGCCGAAAACCCGCGTTCTAGCGCTCCACGCGTGTTCGCGCGTTGGTACGTCACCAACGGCGAGACCGTCGTCGGTCCGGTGGACACCGACCTACTTGTGCGCGGAATCACCGCCAACCGCATCCCCGACGACTGCATGGTGATGCAAGAGGCGTGGACGTCGTGGCGATCCCTCCCGCAGATCCGCGAACTTTCGCGCATCTCACCCAAGCCGTCGTGGGTCCAACCCCAAGACGAGCTCGCGTCGAGTGGCGTGCCGGAAAATCTGGTGCGGAACGCGCGCGACGCCGGTGAAGCGCTGCTCTTCGCGATGCATGCGGCCGTCATGGCAACGCGAGCGACGGCGGGCTTGGTTCATCGAGCGCGCGAACCGTTCGTGGGCCTCGTCACCTCCTGCGCGCATGGCCTCGGTCTCGACGGGCAGCTCGGCCAGGTCCTTCCGCGGCTCGATCCCGCCATGGCGACGGCGCAGCAGGGTAGCGTGCTCGTGGCCCGGGCCCGCACGGCCGGTGAGCCTGAACGAGCCATTGCACGTCGGTTTTCGGTCTGCGGCGAATTGGCGGGCGTGGCGATGGTGCCGGTGTTCGATGGCGCACGGCTCTTGGCGATGATCGAGCTGGCACGCACCGATCATCCGTTCCGAGTGGAGGACGCCGACATTCTGCAAAGGATTGCAGCCGTCGTTTGCCTCCGATAACCGAGACCTCTTGATCGAGCCGCCCACGCTTCTTTCCGACGTCGACTGGGTGAAAGAGGGCGACACGTGCGTCCGCCTCTTTTCCGAGCTCATTCGGATTCCGACCGTCAACCCCCCCGGAAACGAGCGGCCGGCTGCCGAGCTCATCGCTGATTTCCTTCGTGGAGAGGGCCTCGAGCCGAAGGTGCTCGAGTCCGAGCCGCGGCGGGCGAGCGTCGTCGTCCGATACGCCGGTACCGGCGAGCTCCCGCCGCTCCTCCTGAATGCGCACCTCGACGTCGTCGAGGCCGACGCGTCCAGCTGGGCCCATCCTCCTTTCTCGGCGGCCACGGCGGACGGTTGCATTTGGGGACGCGGCGCGGTCGATATGAAGAACATGGTGGCGATGTGCGCGTGCGTCATGGCGATGCTGGCCCGTTCGAGGCCGAGTCTCGCCAGGGACATCATCTTCGCCGCGGTCGCCGACGAAGAGACCGGGTCATCCAAGGGAGCTCACTTCCTCGTCGCCGAGCACCCTGAGCTCGTTCGGGCGGAGTATGCCCTCGGCGAGGTGGGCGCATTCTCTCACCACATGATGGGCAAAGTCTTTTATCCCATTCAGGTCGCCGAGAAGGGGCAGGTGTGGCTGCGAGCCAAATTCTCGGGCGAAGCCGGGCATGGCTCGATGCCGTCGTCCGATAGCGCCGTGATCCGCGCCGCGGAGGCCATCGTCCGTCTGGGCCGCGCCCGGCTTCCCTTCCATCCAACCCCAGTCGTGAAGCGATTTCTGCGCGAGCTCGCGGCGGGCCTTCCGTATCCGGCGCGGTTCATCCTTCCCCGTCTGAGCTCCCCCTTTTGGGCGCCGATGATTCTGCATCACGTGATGCGCGACGAATCGCTCAAGAGGACTTTCGCCACCTACCTCTCGAACACGGCGAGCCCGACGGTCGTTCGTGCCGGTGCCAAGACCAACGTCATCCCCGCTTCGGCGAGCTTCGAAATCGATGGGCGCACGCTGCCCGGGCAGGACGAAGCCGCTTTCTTGCGCGAGGTCCGCGCGCTGGTGGGTGATGAAGCGATCTTCGATGTCCTGGCGAGCCAGCCGCCCGTGGTCACCCCCGTCGACACGCCCATGTTTCGCTGCCTGTCCGAAGTTCTACGCCGCAATGATCCCGATGCGATCCCGATTCCGGCCATCATTCCCGGCTTCACCGATGCCAAGGCCTACACCCGACTCGGCACCAAGTACTATGGGTTCGCCCCCGTCCGCTTTGCTGCGAGCGACGGAATTTCCTTTGCCGCCATGTACCATGGCAAAGACGAGCGGATCCCCGAAGCGGGGCTGCGCTGGGGGCTGGCGACGCTCTATGAAGCCGTTATCCGCTTCGCGAGTGAGCGCGCGGTCATCCGCTAGCATTACTGCGTCAGATCTTGGCCATGACAGATCATGATCGGCAATTGCTGCGCGTCGGCCAGGTAAATGACGGCGAGGCCGTCGGAACGGCGTTTCAGGGGCCACTGGCCGCGAGGCGTCGCCACTTCCGCGTTGCCGAAAGCGTGTTCCGCCTGTCCGGTCAGTCGTTTCGTGGGGCATGGCTACTCCGACGCAACGATCTGGTAGCGAGAATTTTGACGCAGTAATGCTAGGGGTTACTCGCGTCGGCCGTGCGGTTCACAAACCCCACTTGTGCTTGTTCGTCTCGATCTCGTCGGGGCTCGGCTGCGGCTTGTCGACGTTGACCGCCTTCTTGAACAAATCGGGTTGATCCATGCAGAGCTTGTTCAACGCGGTGTCGTTTTGGAAGACCTCGGGCACATCGGCTTCGGCGAAGATGGCTTCCCACGGGCACTCGGGAACGCACGCATCGCAGTCGATGCACTCGTCCGGGTTGATGTAGAGAATGTCCGGCTTGTCGTCCGTCGGCTCCTTGACTTCGTAGAAGCAATCGACGGGGCAAACCGTCATGCAGGCGGTGTCCTTACAGCCGAGGCACAGGTGCGTGACGACGTAGGCCATGCCCGAACTACTACCACGATCCGCGAGGCTCGCGCGAGTTCAGATGCCCGCCATTTTGCGCGGGGCGAGCCCGTCCCCGAGCTCCACAACCCACCTGCACTTTCTGCCTCAGGAGATCCGCCGGAGCGTTCGCATGCTGAGGGGATCCCCCGCGAGAAGACCCCTCACCTGTTGGGTGAATTGGTTGACCGAGAATGGCTTCGGGAGAAATCCATCGGCGCCCGCTTCTTCGGCGTGTGCCCGATCGGTGGCCGATGCTCGCTCACTCATCACGAGCACTGGCACGTCACGCAACCGAGGCGTCCGCTTGATGAACTCGCAAACCTCGTAACCGGAATCGCGAGGAAGCAGCAAGTCGATGCAAACGAGGTGGGGCTTTCGATGCTCCAGCGTGCGGATGGCCGATTCCGCGTCCTTCGCCAACACGACCTCGAACGACATCGACTTGAGCTGCCGTTGCACGAGCTCCTGCAACGAATGCTCGGCCACGACTGCCAACACCAATTTCAACATCGGGGAACCAGTAGAAGCACCTTATCACTCTAGCCCAACTTGCAGAGCGAAGCTTCGAGGAGCAACTATCTCCATCACTCTTTCTTCAACGACTTCAGTTCCTCGGCGAGCTCGCGGGACCTGGCGCGGACCCCCTCCACGAGCCTCTCGAGCGCCTCGATCTTCGCGCGGGCGGCGTCTCGTTCTTCGTTGGCGGCCTTGAGCTTCTTCTGCAGATCGCCGGTGTCGCCCGATAGGCCGGTGAGCGTCTTCGGCTCGGGCCCCGGCGGTCGGGGCTTTTTCAGCTCGTCTTCGCTGCTCGCCAGCTTGCCCTTCAGGTCTTTCACCATCTGCTCCAGCGTCTGCGCTCGGCTTTTGGCCGCGTCGAGCTCGGCGCTGAGACGCTGGATCTCGGCCTGCGCTCCTTGGACCTGCCGCTCGGCGCGCTGCCGCTGCTCGACCATCTCGATCCGTTGCGCTTCGCGCGCCGCGTTGGCCGTGAGCGCCTCCTCCCGGAAGGCCGTGAGCTCGGCTTGCAGCCTGGTGATGTGGTGGTGAGGATCGCCGCCGGCCTCATTGGGATTGCTCGAGGGGCTCGCGCCGTTCACGCGACCGCCCGCGAAGGCGGCGCGCAGGAGCGCACCTGCTCCGACGAGCAGGCTGGCGCCGAAGGTGGCCAGCATCCAGACGCTCGCATCGATCTTCATGGTTTCTCTCCGTCGAATGGAGGTGTCGTGGTGATGCGAATCGTTCGCGCCAACCGCGGATCGCTGCCCATGTCGGCGAACATGACACTCACGCGGTCGTCGCTCACGCCGGCCTTGACAAGGAGAGTCTGGCCGACTTTGGCCCGATGTTTGCCGATTCCCGTCATCAGCGGCTCGGAACCTGGCAGGTCGCCGAATCCTTCGATGGCAACCTTCATCCCGGGACGCCGAGCGACGAGCTTGCCGAAGGCGAGCAGACGCTGCACCTCTTCGCGTGCCATGACCGCCCCCCCTGGGCTGAACTTGAAGAGGTGCTCCGGCGCGTCGGACGCCTCGTCGGCGCCGGCAGCCTTCGACGCCGCCGGGGGCGGTGTCGAAGGAGCAACCGAGGCAGGTTCGGGAATCGGCGCCGCTGCGGGCATCGGTGAGGGGTGAGCGGCGGCGGCCGTGCTCGAGGTGATGCCGCGCTCGGCCTGCTCTGCGAGCGCGATGATCAACACCGCGTAGCCCATCACTGCGAGACCCACTCCGATCACCAGATGACCGCTGCGCACGTTGGCCATGTTACGAAGCTCGTTCTCCGTCAAATGACTCGGCGCGGCCTTCGGCCCGCCTGCGGTGAACCTCTGCCGTAAGATAACGCAGATCGGAAAAAAGCTCCTCATCTGCACGCCGTCCTTCGGATCGTCGCCCCCGTGGCCCCTGATTCGTGCAAAGTGGGTGCGTGCGCTCCTTCATCCTGATCGTCGCGCTCCTCGCAGTCGGGTGTTCCCGGCCCAAGCCTCCTACGATCACGCCGGAAAAAGCCACGATCACCGCGATCGGTCCGACCGGCATCGACATGCTCGTGCAGCTCGGCGTCGACAACCCGAATCGCGCGGATCTGGCCGTTCGCTCGGTGACCGCCCAAGTTCGGCTCGACGGCAAGTACGATCTCGGAACGATCACCATCCCGCAGCCGGTCACGCTGGCAGCCCGTAAGCGAACCGAACTCCTCGTTCCGTTGTCGATCAAATGGCAAGACATCTCCGCGCTCCTTTCGCTGGCCGGCGTCACTCGAAACGTGCCCTACGACGTCCAGGGCTCGGTGACGATCGGAGGCGATCTCCTACAGCTGGACGTTCCTTTTCATTTGACTGAGCTGCTCACCCACGAACAGGTGGTCGCGGCCGCGCGCAACTCGTTGCCTCGTCTCGTTCCTTGACGCCGGCGAAGATTCTCATTTCATGCCGAAGGACGAAAGAGCGCGTTCGTCGCCATGCTCGAACGCGACCTCTGCCTCGAGGCTCTGGTGATCGCGCCCGATGGTGATCACGGCGAGCGTCTTGCTGCCCGTGCGGAGCGCTACCGTGCAGTCTCTCGCCTCGACGCTGCCCGAGAGGTCCGTGCGGTCCCAGCGCTTGGCGTAGCCCACGTAAGAAATCGCCACGTCATAGTGCTGGCTCCAGAAGAAGGGCACGATATTGCACCGCACCTTCTGCCCGAGCATGTTTTTTGCGGCGATTTGCCCCTGGCGCTCGGCGACCACCCAGTGCTCGACTCGGATTTTCTGGCCAGAATGAGGATCCGGCCACCGGGCAATGTCGCCCGCCGCGAAAATGGCGGGGACGCTGGTTTGTAGGTACTCGTCGACGAGGATTCCACGATCGGCGAGGATCCCGGCCTTCTCCGCGGCTTCGGTGCGCGGCTTGACCCCGATACCCACGACGACGAGATCGGCCGGCAGCGTCGACCCGTTCGTGAGCAGCACGCCGTCTGCGCCGATCGACCGCGCCGTGTTCTCCAGATGAAAGACGACGCCGTGCTGCTCGTGCAGGCCGCGAATGAAGTCTCCAATTTGGCGACCCATGACGGCTTCGAGCGGCCGCGCCTCCGGGGCAACTACGGCGACCTCGATGTTTCGAGCGCGTAGAGAGGCCGCCGCTTCCAGGCCGATGAAACTGGAGCCAATGACGACGGCGCGTTTCGCTTGCTTGGCCTTGTCGATGATCGCGCGGCTGTCGGCCAGCGTACGCAAATAGTGGACGTGCGGAAGGTCGCTCCCCGGGATCGGAAGCTTGACCGGCTCAGCGCCGGTGGCGAGCAGGAGCGCGTCGTAGGAAAAGATCTTGCCCGACGCGGTGTGCGCGGTCTTCGCGTGCGTGTTGAGCGAGACCACCGTTTCGCCCAGCACGAGCTCGATTCGGTGCTGTTCGAAGAACTCCGGAGGCCGTAGCGGTATCCACTCTTCCGGT
>DASWDH010000119.1:0-4375 GCA_036395495.1 Polyangiaceae bacterium | reverse complement strand
GATGGCCGATGCGATACGGCCGTGTCGGAGCGCGTAACACGTTGGGACTATCGAGAACCGAATGCGACCGCCGCCCGCGGGCGCGGATCACCGCCATCGCCACCCCTTTGGCCGCCCAGTAAGCAGAACAGGGGAAGACCGACGAATCGTAGAGAAAGCCGGCCTGCTCGAGGAGCCCGAGCAGCCCGTCGCTCACCGTGTAGCCCGGCGCCCGAAAGCCCACCGGCCGTTGCCCGGTCGCGCGTTCGATCGCCTGTTGGCCGTCTTCAATTTCGGCCTTCATCGCCGCTCCATCGAGGCGCGTGAGGTCGTAGCGATGAGCGGACGTGTGGTTCGCAATCTCGTGACCGGCTCGAGCGAGGGCTCGTAGCTTGGTGCGATTTTCCTCTCGCTCGAGCGTCTGCCCGATCACGAAAAACGTGAGCGGAACCTGAAACGACCGGGCGAAGTCTTCGATACGCGCAAGCGCGACGTCGAAGACCACGTGGGCGTTCGCGCCGTCCGGCGGCGCAAGTCCATGGATCTGGTGGTAAAAAGGGATCTCGTCGAGATCCACCGAGACGGCGCAGAGCTTCGAGCTCTCTGCGCTCGCCATGGTTCAGCCGCCGGCCATCTTGGCCACTTCCGCCGCGAAGTCGTCGACCTTCTTCTCGATGCCCTCGCCACGCTCGAAGCGGATGAAGCGCCTGAGCTCGAGGTCGCCCCCCGCTTCCTTGGCGATGCGCACGCGCACCTGCTCGATGCTCGAGCCCGGCACGATGACCGACTCCTGCTCGAGCAGGCAGATTTCCGTGTACCACTTGTTCAGCTTGCCCTCGATGATCTTGGGCCAAGCCTGCTCGGGCTTGGGCTTCGCCTCTTCGCGAAGCTGGGCCGAGTAGATCTCGCGTTGCTTGTCGATGGCCGCCTTCGGGACCTCGCCGCGCGACAGGTAGAGCGGGTTCATGGCGGCGATCTGCATGGCGGCGTCGTCGATGAACTTCTTGAACTCGGCATGTGCCGCTACGGCGGCCGATTCGGCCGTCACTTCGAGAAGCACGCCGATCTTGCCGCCTAGGTGAACGTAAGAGTGGATCGCGCCCGCCGGCGAGGACAGGTCGAGCTTGGCGAAACGCCTCACCGTGATCTTCTCGCCGATCTGCGCGATCAGTTCGTCGCGCGCCTCGGCCACGGTCTTCTGTGTGCCGGGGTACTTGAGCTGGTCGAGGTCGTCGCTCGCTTTCGCGGCGAGGGCCACTCGGGTGACCTCGGCCACGAAATTCTTGAACTTGTCGTTGCGCGCCGCAAAATCCGTTTGGATGTTGACTTCTACGAGCACGCCGCTCCGTTGATCGGGCGCAATGAGTGCGCGGACCTCGCCTTCCGTCGCCACCGCGCCTGCACGCTTGGCGCTCTTCGCGAGCCCCTTCTTGAGGATGATCTCGATGGCCTTCTCCATATCGCCGGACGCCTCGACGAGGGCGCTTTTACAATCGGACATTCCGGCTTGGGTTCTCTCGCGAAGCTCCTTCACCAGGTGTGCGGTGATCTCTGCCATGATGCTCTCCTACGGTCAGTTCGTGGACCGCGCAGCGCGGGTTCGAGGACCGGCATAAATGGTCGTGTCGTCACGTTGCGGCGGTCGGCCGGCCAGATTGTCCTTGCGCCGTTGCGAGCCTTCGATGCAGGCGTCGGCAACGCGGCCCGTAATGAGCTTGATCGACCGAATGGCGTCGTCGTTGCCGGGAATGATGAAGTCGATTTGGTCGGGGTCGCAGTTGGTATCGGTGATGGCGATCAGGGGAATGCCGAGCTTGCGCGCCTCACTCACCGCGATCTGCTCCTGGTGGGGATCGATGATGAATACCGCGTGGGGGAGCGAACCCATGCTCTTCAAGCCGCCGAGATACTTTTCCAGCCGTTCGCGCTCCTTTTCGAGTCGCGACACCTCTTTCTTCGGTAGCTGCTCGTAGGTACCGTCGTCCTTCATGCGCTCGAGCGACCGCAGCCGGTCGAGACCCTGCTTGATCGTGCGAAAGTTGGTGAGCGTGCCGCCGAGCCAGCGATTGGTGACGAAAAACATCCCGCCCCGCTGCGCCTCTTCGATCACGATGTCCTGGGCCTGACGCTTGGTGCCGACGCAAAGAATATGGCCGCCGCGTCCGACCGTCTCGACGATGAACTCGTAGGCGCGCTTGAACATGCGCGCCGTCTGGTCGAGATCGATGATGTGGATGCCGTTGCGGGCGCCATAGATGAACTGCCGCATCTTCGGGTTCCAGCGCTTGGTCTGGTGGCCGAAATGAACGCCCGCTTCGATGAGGGATCGGATCGGAAGGGGTAGCTCGCCTGGTGCGCGCGGCGGAAGGCCTTCCTGGGGTACTTCGGTGGTGACGTCGGTCATGGTGCGCTCTCCTTTCGGTTATTGCCGCCGCCCTTCCCCTCGGACCAACCGGCTACTCTGGGTAGCTCAGCACCGGATCCGAAGAATGCGCTGATGAAGGGCGTGTGGATTTTCGGAGCTCGGCCCTCGCGAGGAGGGCCGGACCCCGGTGGGGGTTTGGGAGGCGAAAGGGTACGCAGGGAACGGCGAAAGTCAAATCGGGGGCGGAATGCCGCCGTTTCAGCGTACGGGCACGACATCTCGCGAGGCGACCATCCTCGCGTTGGTGGGTTCGGCTGCCGCAAACGCCGGAAGAAAACAGCCGAGGGAAAGGAGTACGGAAGCGTTGGGAATGATGGCCGGATCCAGCCCGCCCGTTTCGAGGCTCGCCGACCGAACCATCGCGTCGACGCCTGCCCAGCCATTGACGGGGCCGAGCGCCAAGCTGCCTCGGAGTCCCAGCGAACCGGTGGCGCTCCACACCCATAATCCCTCGCTGCTCAAACCACCTTTCGACGCGGCGAGCCTTTCCGCCCCGGCGAAGAGCACGACGCCGATACCCGTTCGCGCGAGGTAGGGTGCTCCGAACCCCACGCCAACCTGTAGATCGAATGCCATGATCTGCCCCTCGCTCGGGCCGACACCGAACCGTGCCCCTTCGCTGACGACGAGCGCGAACTTAGGGGCGATCATCACCCCCACATCGAGCCGCGGCCCGATGCCTACACCGGCCGATCCCGACCAAAACTCGGTCAGCGTCGAGAGTCCCACTCCACCCTCGATGCCGCCGACCGTCGTGTCGTTCGGCGGCGCACCTCCGCTCGTCGCCGTTTCTGTGCTCGACGGCGACGCAGCCTCTGGCTTGGTTTCCGTCGGGGCGGGCGGGGCGTCCCGCGCGCGTTTGTCTTGCGCGATGCGGTTCTCGATCGCGTCGAGGGCTCCCTCCACCACTCCGGAGCTCGACTCGATGCGCGTCCTTTTGCCGTCGGTCCATCGCAGCCATGCGCCCGACGCATCGCATTCGATAGATATGGATGCCGTCTCCATGCCGGCGCTCGACAAGAGCAGCCGCGCCCGCGCGGAAAGCTCCGCTCGCTGCGGCTCCTGCACGGAGGGGCAGCGCACATCGACCGTCGAAGCGAATCCCGACGCCGCCCACAAGAGCGAAACGGCAGCCGCCGCGATCGCTGCATCGATGGGGCGCTTGGTGATGGATGGTTGCATCGACCCGCGAAGTCTCACATAGCTCGGGTGTCCATCGGGAAACATTCGGCGACAGGTCGACTCTAGACAGAGGAGACCGATCCCAGGGACCCTCAGCGGCAACTAACCTGGAGGGGACGCACGCTCTTCGATGACAATTCCAGTCAGCACAGAAGCCGCGGCTCTGCCGACGCTTGCCCATACAGAGCGAGCGGATTTCATCCATGTGCCGACCAGTGATCTCCTCCGCATGCTCTATCGGCACATGCGCGTGCTGGCGGGACCGCGCTCCGATTTGGATGATTTGGTCCAATGTGCGGCGGAACGAATGCTTCGTGCCCTTCCACGCTTCGAGGGAAGATCGACGATTTCGACGTTCGCCTACGGCGTCGCTTATCACACGCTGCTCAGCCACGATCGTTGGTTTCGTCGGTGGCGCCGCCGATTCAGCCTCGCTGACGATGCGACCGCTTGTGAACCCGAGACCTGCTCGGAGACGACCGAGCAGACGACGGCGCGAGCTCGCCGAGCCGCGTGCCTACATCGGGCGCTCGGCCAACTGGCGCCATCCAAGCGCGCCGTCATCGTGCTGCACGATCTGGAGGGCATGAGCATGAAAGACGTGTCCGCGGTGGTCGCGGCGAACGAACGCACCGTTCGCTCCCGACTGCGCGATGGGCGTAAGAAGCTGGCTGAGATCTTGGCAGCGGATCCTTGCTTCGATTCGGAGGCTCCATGATCGACGACCGACGCTTGTTGAACCTGGCGCGCGATGCTTGGGAGGCGGCGCTCCCCAGCGACGACGAGATC
>DASWDH010000118.1:0-10639 GCA_036395495.1 Polyangiaceae bacterium | reverse complement strand
TCGATCGCGCTGCTTCCGCCTGCGCCCGCCGCCCCGCCGCTCCCTGCGCCGGCATCGCTACCTGCCCCCCCGCCCGCTCCGCCGCCACCGCCCTCGCCCCCGGCGGTGCCCCCACTTCCGGACGTCGCCGCGCTCGACGCGCCACTACCGCCGCCGGCGTTGTCAGTGCCGCCGCTCGCACCTGCGGAGGCACCGCCTGCGCCACTCGCACCTGGCGTGCCGCCGGTTGTCACCTGACCGGCTTCGCCCTCGGATCCACATCCGACGAGCGCGGTGACGCCGACGGCTCCCAAAGCAAGGATCGTTTCTCTGCGGCTGCTTCGATTGCGTAAGACCTTCCTAATTTTCATGGTAGTCGCATCTTCCCTCCGAGCAGCTTTCGCGACAATCAGTATTTTCTTTCATCAATAGTATTCTCAATGTTGATAATCGCTGGGCGACACCCTCGCTACCGCACTGCGATATGCTGCCCCGCATGCGCAAGCGCCTCGCCCGAGCCATTCATTGCCTCACCCTGCTCGCCGCCTTTTGGGGATGCAGCAAAAACAAACCGATCGATGGCGGTGCAGATGCCGCTGCGATGTCGCAACAAACGCAAGGGGCCAACCCCCTTTCGTTCCTCAATGGCTTCGAGGGAGAGATTGGACTCGCGCTCAAAGGCATGTCGAGGGCTCGCGCGACGGGCGAAGTCGTTCCTCTCTCGCTTCAGGTCAAATCGGACAAGGCACGGGTCGATATTCCGCCGGGCTTGGCGGGCAGCTCGCAGCTCAACCTGAAAAGCTACGGCATCCTCAACGCCCCGGAGAAGAAGCTCTATCTGGTGATGGATGACCAGAAACAGGTCATCGTCATCGATCTCGACAGGGCGGCAGAACAGATGAGGGGGATAGCTCCTGGCGCCCCGACGGCAAGAGAAGGAGCGCGCGCGCCATCGAAGCCTCCTCCCAAGGTGACCAAGACGGGCGCGACCGACCGAGTGATCGGCTACACGTGTGAGAATTGGGATGTGTCCGACGAGAATCGGAAGATGGCGACGCTTTGCGTTGCCGAGCAGGTCACTCCATGGTTTCGACTGCCAACGACCGGCACGCCGCCCGATGATGCGTGGGCGGTCGAGCTCATGGACGGCAAACACTTTCCACTGCGGGTCGTCACCTATGCCAAAGAGGGCACCGAGGAAGGGCGCATCGAGGTGACGAAGCTGGAAAAGAAGGCGATGGCCCCTTCGCTGTTCGAAATTCCCGCGGGTTACAAAGTGGTCGATATGGGCGCCCTGCTCCAGCAAATCCCGTCGATGAAGCGCCCGGGCAGTGCCCCGGGAGCCGCTCCGGCATTGGGTCAGGCGCCGAAAAAGAAGAAATAGGGTATTTCTCAATCATGTCGATGAGCGAACGCACCGTCCCGGAGAGTTCGCGGGCCGCGAAGTCGCATGCGGAAACGCCAGGCGGCCCGCAGCCGTACATACCCGCGAGTGTGACGATTCCCGAGTTCACGGCGCTGCCCCTGATCGTGGGCACGCTGCTCGGGGTCGTGTTCGGCGCCTCTTCGCTGTACCTCGTGCTCAAGGTCGGGCTCACCGTCAGCGCGTCGATCCCGGTTGCCGTCGTGTCGATCACGTTCTTTCGGCTTCTCTCCAAGTTCGGCCTTCGAAACGCGACCATCCTCGAAAACAACATCGTGCAGACGGCGGGTTCGGCCGGCGAGTCCATCGCCTTCGGCATCGGCGTGACGATGCCGGCGATCATGATTCTCGGGTTCGACCTCGACGTGGCGCGGGTCACGTTGGTGGCGGTCCTCGGCGGGCTTCTCGGCATTCTCATGATGATCCCCCTTCGCCGCGCGCTCATCGTCGATCAACACGAGGCGCTCAAGTATCCGGAAGGCACCGCCTGCGCGGAGGTGCTCAAGGCGGGGGCATCGGAGGAGTCGCGGGTCGCGGCTGGTGAGCTCGACCCGAGGGCTCACGAAGCGGGCGGGGGCAAGACCATCTTCTTCGGGTTCGGTGTCGGCCTCATCTACAAGGCGGTGATGGTCGCCTTCCGCGCGTGGAAGGACATTCCCGAGAAGATCTTCACCTCGACGCTGAAAGGCGGTGCGTTTTCAATCGAGATCTCGCCCGAGCTCCTCGGCGTCGGGTACATCATCGGCCCTCGCATCGCCGCGACGCTCGGCGCCGGCGGCGTTCTCGCGTACCTGGTGCTGATTCCCGCCATCAAGTTTTTCGGTGAGAACTTGGTGGGACCGCTGCCGCCGGGGACGATCCCTATCCGGGACATGGGACCGCACCAGATCCGCAGCGCCTACGTCCTGTACATCGGTGCCGGAGCCGTGGCGGCCGGCGGTATCATCAGCCTGTTCCGGTCGCTGCCGACCATTTGGCACGGAATCAAGGGAAGCTTGCGCGACTTGCGCGGCTCCAAGCGTCAGGAGGGCAGCTCGAGCGTGCCGCGCACCGAGCGCGACCTCTCGATGAAAACCGTGCTCATCGGCTCGCTTCTTCTGGTCATCGCCATCACGTTGGCGCCGCCGCTCAAGATGAATGTGGGGGGCGCCCTGCTGATCGTGATCTTCGGCTTTCTCTTCGTAACGGTGAGCTCGCGCCTCACCGGCGAGATCGGGTCGTCGTCCAATCCGATCTCGGGCATGACCGTGGCCACACTGCTGCTCACCTGCGGCATTTTCCTGGTGCTCGGATGGACCGCGCCGCCTTATTACGTGACGGCTCTCTCGGTGGGAGCGATTGTCTGCATTGCGGCGTCCAATGGTGGTTCCACCTCGCAGGATCTGAAGACGGGTTTTTTGGTCGGATCGACGCCTCGCTACCAGCAGATCGCGATCTTGATCGGCGCCCTCGCCTCGGCCCTGCTGCTCGGACCGATCCTCCTGCGGCTCAACGCGGCGGCCACCGTCTACGTGCCGCAAGCGACGCTCGAGGCAGTGACGGACGCCCAGGCTCCTGTGGCCGACGACGTCTTCGTCGGGCTGCCGCGGTACGAAGGGGCGGCGCCCGAACCCGGACGAAGCTTCCGCCAGCTGGTCGACGAGGCTCCCAAGCCTGGCGCGTCGGCGAGTCGCCGCGCGGCCGGCACCTACTTGGTCGATGAACAGACGCGGAGGATCGCCTACCGTCGCACCGAAAATTTCAAACCGACGCTCCGCACCGACGCCGGCCGCCTCGAGCAGCGCGAGCGGCTAGAAGGCCCTCAGGCCAGGAGTGACGCCCAAACCTATCTCATTTGGCAAAAGACCGACGATCGAGATGGCCCGCCGGGAAAGTACCTCGTCGATGCTTCGGGGGCGGCCGCCTATTTCGTCGATCCCGGCATCAACGGCACGCACGGCGTGCGACCCGACGGCACCCGCGTCGCCAAGTTCGATGCTCCCAAAGCGACGCTGATGTCCTACATCATCAAGGGCATCCTGAGCCACGAGCTGCCGTGGAGTCTCGTGTTGCTCGGCGTCATGATTTCGGTCGTTCTCGAGCTCGCCGGCGTCCCTTCGCTTGCTTTCGCGGTCGGCGTGTATCTGCCCATCTCGTCTTCTACGCCGCTCATGGCCGGCGGCTTCGTGCGCTGGCTCGCGGATCGCCAGATCCACAAGCGTTTTGCGCATCAGAACCTGACCGCCGAGCAGCTCGATGCCGAGGGAAACAAGAGCCCTGGCGTGCTCTTGTCGTCCGGCTACATCGCCGGCGGCGCCATCGCCGGCATCGTGATCGCCTTCATGGCGGGGGTGATGAGTGAGATGCAAGGCAACATCGACGACTGGGCCAAAGCGAACAATCCTTTTTTCGGAGGGGCCCACGCGGATCTGCTCAGCATGATTCCCTTCGTGTTGCTATCGACGTTGCTCTACGTCACGGCGATCAAGACCGACCGCGCCGCCAAGCCAGCTCACCAGGCATAGGCTTCGGGTGCTGGGCCGCCCGGACCGGGGAAGATCGCGTCGAGCTTTTCGACGACGGCCGGCTCGAGCTTGGTCGAGAGAAAGGCGACTGACTCGTCGAGCTGCTGGATCGTGCGCGGACCGATGATGGGAGCGGTGACCGCCGGACGGCTGAGCAGCCAAGCGATGGCGACGCTCGCCGGAGACTTGGAAAGCTCGCCGCAGAGCGCCTCGTAAGCTTCGAGCCGGGGACGGTGCTTGGCGATGGCTTTTTCGGCGTTTTCGCTGGTGCGGCGGCCCGACTCGGCTTTGGCGAGAGCACCGCCCAGAATGCCACCCTTCAAGGGACTCCACGGAATGACACCGAGGCCATAAGCCTGGCAGGCAGGAATGACTTCGAGCTCGATGGTGCGATCGATGAGGTTGTAAAGAGACTGCTCGCTCACGAGCCCCAGAAAATGCCGCGATTTGGCGGCTTCGTTGGCCTGCGCAATGTGCCACCCGGCAAAATTGGAGGAGCCGACATAGAGCACCTTGCCCTGACGGACCAGCGTTTCCATCGCCTGCCAGATTTCGTCCCACGGCGTGTCGCGATCGATGTGGTGCATCTGGTAAAGGTCGATGTGATCGGTCGCAAGGCGGCGCAGCGAGCCCTCGCATGCGCGCACGATGTGCAGGGCGGAGAGCCTCGACTCGTTGGGCCAATCGCCCATCGGGCCATACACTTTGGTGGCGATGACCGTTTTCTCTCGTCGTCCGCCGCCGCTGGCGAACCAACGGCCGACGATCTGCTCGGTCCACCCTTCGCCGCGCTTCCAGCCGTATACGTCGGCGGTATCGAAGAAGTTGACGCCATGCTCGTGAGCGCGGTCCATGATTCGTTGGGCGTCGGCCTCCGCCGTCAGCGGGCCGAAGTTCATCGTGCCGAGACAGAATCGGCTGACTTTGAGTCCGGTGCGTCCGAGTCGGGTGAATTCCATGGTCCTCGGATGAGGTCGTAAATGAGGCTCCTTCCGCCGTCCATCAGAAGTTTTGCTGAGGAGGAACGGGCGGCTAGCACTGCCATAAAAATTAGCCCCGGGGGGGTCAGGCAGCGTGGCTGGCCAGAGCCTCGCGGCTCTTTCGTATATTCGGGATGATTCCGACGGCCTCGCCGTAGTTTGCGTTGGGTCGGCGCCAAATCTGCAATCGTCAGAACGTGATCTGCCGATGCCAAGACTGCGGCAGTAATGCTAGTTGTCGACGAGGTTCGGGACGACGTCGGTGCCGCGTGCCACCGCCTCGCGCGGTGACTCCGCGGCCGGCTCGGCGGGTGGCACCGCGGCGAGTGGCGCCAGCGGGACCCCCGGGGGAGCTTCTTTGCTTCGGTCTTGGCGCTCGCGCCATCGCTTGATGCCACCTGCCAGGATCTCGCCGATGAGCGTGCGGTAGTCGATTTTGGCGCCGCTGGCGATGAGGCACAGATCGGAATAATCGGGCGTCAGCCCCGGCAGTGGATTGACCTCGAGAACCCACACGTGGCCGTCCGCCGCGAGCCGCAAGTCGATGCGAGCCACATCACGACAACCGAGCGCCATGAACGTGGCGCGGGAGACGCGCTCGATCGCCCGTTCCTCTTCTTTGCTGAGCTTGGCCGGGCATTCGTAGCGAACGTGGCTCTCCCAATGTTGTTTGCATTCGTAGTCGTACACGGGGCGCACTTGCGGCCGCAAAAAGACGACCTCCATCGCCGGAAGGACCCGCGGTCGCTTTTCGCCGAGAAGCCCGACGGTGAACTCCCGCCCGCTGATGTACTCCTCCACCAACGCCGGCTGATCGTAGCGGTCGATGAGCTCTCGCGCCGCGGCGCGGACGCCAGCCTCGTCGTCGACCACACTGTTTCGGGTGATGCCTTTGGATGTTCCCTCGGCGTTCGGTTTGACGATGACCGGATAACGAAAGGGCCGCAGCTTCTCCCGCGCGCTCACCAGAACTTGAAAAGCCGGTGTATCGATACCTTGCTCGCGAAGGACTCGCTTGCCGAGACCCTTGTCGAGACAAAGTGAGAGCGTGGCGGGGTCGCTGCCGGTGTAAGGAATGGCCAAGAGCTCGCAGAGGGAGGGCACTTGCGCTTCGCGATTTCTGCCGCGAATCCCTTCCGCCATGTTGAATACGATGTCGACGCCGCTGGTCATGAGGGCGCGGGGAAAATCGCCGGTGGCCTCGAGTGGTACGACTTGATGGCCGTGACTCTCGATGGCCTGGATGATCGCATCGATCGTCTTCGGCGAATCGTACTCGGCTTCGGTGTCGTTGGCCGTGGTGTCGATTCGCTTCATATTGAAGGCGAGACCGACCTTGAGCGAAGTGCGCTTGACGCGGACGCCGCGAGGTCGCGTCGCTTCCAGCGCGGGCCCGAGGCCAGCGCGCAATGCCGCCGATTTCAAGGTCGCGAGAACGGTGGCTGTGTAGCTCAGCCCGTGACGCGCGCTGGCGGCGAAAAGAGCGGTGCTCGGATCGAAGGATGGCAGCGCCGTGCTGGACAGGAACCACACTTGTCCGCTCGGCGTGACTCGAAGATCGATTTTGGCGACATCGCGCAAGCCGAGGGCCGCCACGACGCGTTCGGAAATCCCGTGAATGCGTTCGAGGACTGGGCCCGGAAGCTCGGGCGGTACGCGCCAGGTGACGCTCGCTCGAGCGTCGTGCTTGAGATCGTAATCGTAAATTGCGTGCACACGCGCGTAGTGGGGGTCGACGAAGCACTCGACCGGCGTCATGATTTTTTCGAGTGGCGGAAGACCCTCGAGAAAGCAGGCCGCCACGTCCACGCCGCCGATGTACTGCTCGATGAGGAGACCCTCGGGATAGATGGGGAGCATCTCTTCGATGGTCCGCGCCAATTCGATCGGCTCGTCCACGATCGAGCTCTGTGTGATGCCCTTCGACGAGCCTTCGTAATTCGGTTTGACGATGACCGGGTAGGCAAGGTCGTCGAGCCCGCCGGCTCGCAGGGTCTCCCTGGTCACGAAGCGGGCGCGCGGTGACGGAATGCCAAACCCGGTCACGATCTTCTTGGTGAGGGCCTTGTCGAGCGTGACGCACAGGGAATACGAATCCGAACCCGTGGAGGGGATGCCTAGCTGCTCGAACAGCGCGGGGTAGAATCCCCGACGCATCTTTCCTCGCCGTCCTTCCGCGCTATTGAAGATGAGATCGGGGGCGTAGGCTTCGAGCCGCGCGACCAAGCGCGAGGCGGGGCCCGAGACTTCGATGCGCTCCACGTCGTGCCCTCCCGACGCGAGGCTCTGGGCGAGCGCCTCGATCGTTTCGGGGCTGTCGAACTCGGCTTCGTCGACGGCGTCGGTGAGGCGCAGATTGTGGGTGATGGCGATTCGCATGCCTTCGGAAGCGTAAGCAGGTTCCCCCGCGATTTTCCAGTTACCTGTGTCCAGAGGGCGGGGTAGAACCTATGCCCGATACATGGACGCCATTCGCATTCGCGGCGGAAAGAGGCTGACCGGCGTCGTCGACGTGAGCGGAGCCAAGAACGCCGCCCTCCCGATCCTTTGTGCGACGCTTCTTTCCGACGGAGAGAGTCTTCTGCGCAATGTCCCCGCTCTGCGGGACATCGACACGACCGCCGCCCTCCTTCGGTTTCTCGGTCGAGGGTGCGAGGTGAATCCGCCCGAGGTCCGCGTTCTCGCCGGATCGAACGTGAGGCCCGAGGCGCCGTACGAGCTGGTCAAGCAGATGCGCGCGAGCGTGCTCGTGTTGGGCCCACTCCTGACGCGGTTCGGGTGGGCGAGGGTTTCGCTTCCGGGCGGCTGTGCGATCGGGGCAAGGCCGATCGACCAGCATCTCAAAGGGCTCGAAGCGATGGGCGCGCGCATTCGGCTGTTGCGCGGCTACGTCGATGCCGAATGTTCGCGGCTCAAGGGGGCGGAGATCTGCTTCGATCTTCCGACCGTGACCGGAACGGAGAACCTCATGATGGCTGCAGCGCTCGCCAAGGGGCGGACCACGCTCGTCAACGCCGCACGCGAGCCCGAGGTCGAGGAGCTCGGCCGAGTGCTCAACAAGATGGGGGCGGAGGTCGACGGGGCGGGCACCGACGTCATCCGCATCGAGGGCAAGGATCAGCTTGCCCCGTTCGATCACGCGATCATCGCCGATCGAATCGAGGCCGGCACGTTCATGGTCGCGGCGGCGGCGACGCGGGGAGACGTTCTCGTGCGGCACGCCCCGCTCGAGGATCTCGAACCCGTCGTCGTGAAGCTACGGAGGGCGGGCGTGCAAGTCGCCCGCGAGGGGGACGGAGTGCGGGTCGTCGCCGAGGCTCGCCCGCGTGCGGTCGACATCACGACCGCGCCCCACCCCGGTTTTCCGACCGACATGCAGGCTCAGCTGATGGTCCTCATGTGTACCGCGCAAGGCGAATCGGTGTTCACCGAGACGATCTTCGAAAACCGCTTCATGCATGTGCCCGAGCTCATGCGCATGGGAGCGAACATCTCGGTGCGCGGCAACACCGCCATCGTGACCGGCGCCGAGTGTCTCTCGAGCGCGAGCGTGATGGCGACCGATCTGCGCGCCAGTGCATCGCTCGTCATTGCCGGTCTCGTCGCTGCCGAGGGAGAAACCGAAGTCAGGCGTGTCTACCACCTCGATCGCGGCTACGAGCACATCGAAAAGAAACTGGCCGGCCTGGGAGCCGACGTGGTGCGGGTGCAAGGAAGAGGCTAAAGCCCGTGATGCAGGTCCGACCCCTCACCGTTGCCATCCCCAAAGGGCGAGTTCAAAAGGCGCTCGGTGCCCTTTTCGCCAAAGCGGGCCTGGACGCGTCGGTGCTCGAGAACGACGACCGCAAGCTGGTGCGCCAGACAGCGGACGGCCGAATGCGCTTCCTCTTGCTCAAGCCCGACGACGTACCGACGTATGTCGAGTTCGGAGCGGCGGATCTGGGTGTGTCCGGGCGTGACGTCCTGCTCGAACGTCGCTACGACCTCTACCAGCCGCTCGATCTCGGCATCGGTCGATGCCGCATGGTGGTCGCCGCGCCGATCGATCGCGCGGTCATGCCCGATGTCCCCCGCGTCGCTACGAAGTATCCGCGGATTGCTGCCGATCATTTTGCGGCGCGCGGCATCCAGGCCGAAGTCATTTTCGTGCAAGGCTCGGTGGAGCTCGCGCCGCTCGTCGGGCTCGCCGATCTCATCGTCGATTTGGTGGAAACGGGTTCGACCTTGAGAGAAAACCATCTCGAGATCGTGGAGGAAGTGGTGGCGATTTCGAGCGTCGTCGTAGCCAACCGGGCCGCTTACAAGCTTCGTTCGGCGGAAATCACCCCCATGCTCGCCGCGCTCGCCGCGGCCGTCGCCGCGCGGAAATCCACTTGATTTGTTGGAGCGTTGCTGTACGTCATGAAGGCCATGCACGCTGCGGCCTGCGTGCTCATCGTTGGTTGTTCTCGGCCGGCGCGCGCTTCGTCCGTTGCCGGATCAGCCGAAGCGCGCGAAGTGACCTACGAGGGGGCGCTCGCCTTATTTCGTGAGAACTCCGTCGACGGCGCCTTCGTGCTCTTCGACGCGCGCCGGTCGCTCACCACGGTCGTCCTTCTCGTTCGCGAGGGAGCTCTGCCTCCCGAAATGGCGTCGAAGTAGATCCGCATGCGAGCTGCATCACGGCGAAGTGTTGCTAGCGATTGAGGGGCGCCCATTTCGGGCGTGGCCAGTATTCGCGGGCGACTTTGGTGCGCGAAGGACCCACCGGATCCACCGGCGCGGGAATGGGCGCGCGGTCGGCGGCTTCGACGTCAGGCACATCCCTCGGCTTGGGCGCCTCGGAGTCTTTGGCATCTTTGCAGCAACGAAACGACACGAAATAATAGGTGAAATCCGGCGGGTGGCTGGTGGTCGTCGGGCGACAGGCGTTCCGAACGTGGCCCCAAGCGCCACCTTTGAGGGCCGTCCACTCGGATTTCGTGTCACGGGGACGATCAGCGGTGACCCACTCGTCGAAGTTGCCGGTCATGTCGTGGACGCCGAAGCCGCTCACGCACTCCGAAACCGCGCCCGATCGCGCGCTCTGATCGAGGCGCGACAGCTCCCTGGCGCGCGCCTCCGGACCGCGCGCGTACAGTTCCGCGAGCGACGGCTTGATCCATTGGTTATCGATGTTGCACTTCGAATTGTCGCGCGAATAGCCGTAAGGAAATGGCGTCTTGTCGGGACCTTCGCAGGCGCTCACCCACTCGCTCTCGTAGCAGAGCCGCTTGCCCCGCAAGGCGCAAGTAGCCTGCGCGTCGTACCAGGAGACCATCCACGCCGGGTGAGCCCCTTCCTGATTCGGATATTCGTATTGATCGATGCAGAAGCGCCGCCGTTCTTCCTCGACCAGGCAGCGATGCGTCTTCGCGAATTTGTGGCAAATGAAAATGTGGTTTTGAGGGCTGTATTCCTCGCTCAAACACTTGCGCTGGATGCGCGAGCAGTAATTCGTGTCGACCAAGATCATTCCGGCCGGGCAATCGCCGGCTGGCGCGGCGTCCGGGGGAGCCTCTGCGGCCGTACCGGCATCGGCGGTCGTGGATGGCGCGGCCGAAGCATCCGACGGTACACCGGCGTCTGCGCCATGGACCTGACTCACGCCCGAGGGGGGCGCCGGAGCCGCCCCGGGAACGAGTGGGTTCGGCTTGGCCTGACCACATGCGCTCAGCAGAAAGAGCGGCAGAAAAGGCCGGAATCTCGCGGCGGAACCGCCCTTGGTCATTGCG
>DASWDH010000117.1:0-10056 GCA_036395495.1 Polyangiaceae bacterium | reverse complement strand
TGGGCGCGACCGACTGGGATAGTCTGGTCACGCGCCATGCCGGACACTACGAGCCGGCGGTTTGGGACATTCGCGCGCCCGCGCCCCGGCCTACCGGTCTCGCGCGCGCGGTTCGTGAGTTGAACCTTTATGGAACGAGCTCGCACCCCGTACTTGCGACGCGAGGTTGGTGGCGGCGTCCCTCCCGTAAGACGCACTCGAGTGTCGGAACGCGCCCGACGTCCATCGACGTTGCGCGCAATCGTGCTCGTCCGCTGCTGATCACCGGCGCCACCGGGACGCTCGGTCAGGCCCTCTCGCGAGTGTGCAAGGAGAGACACATCGAGCACCGGCTGCTGCGCCGGCAAGACATGGATATCGCCGACGAACGTTCGGTGCGCAGCGCACTCGCGCGCTACCGTCCTTGGGCGGTCATCAATGCCGCTGGATACGTGCGCGTCGACGACGCCGAATGCGACCTAACTGTGTGCTATCGCGAAAACGTGACCGGCGCCATCACGGCAGCGACCGCCTGCAACGAGACTGGCGTCGCCTTCGCGACGTTTTCGAGCGATCTCGTCTTCGGCGGGTCGAAGCGCTCCCCCTACGTCGAAAGCGATAGAGCCGAACCAGTTTGCGTTTATGGTCATAGCAAGGCGGAGGCCGAACGGCGCGTCCTCGCGGCCATCCCGCGGGCTTTGATCGTCAGGACGAGCGCTTTCTTCGGACCTTGGGACGAGCACAACTTCCTCACGATCGCTCTCCGCGAGCTCCGCGCGGGTCGTCCATTTTCGGCGGCCGCCGACGCCGTCGTTTCTCCGACCTACGTGCCGGATCTCGCGTCCGCCTGCCTCGACCTGCTCATCGACGGCGAAGAGGGCATCTGGCATCTCGCCAATGAAGGCGCCGTCACCTGGGCCGAATTCGCTCGAATGGGCTCGGCTCTGTTCGGCCTCCCGGCGGAGCTGGTGCGAGACGTCGCAACGGCCGAACTGCAGTTGCGGGCCATCCGCCCGCTTTACGTGGCGCTGGGCAGCGAACGTGGCGCGATCATGCCGCCGCTGGAGGACGCTCTGCGGCGTTACGCCCTCGCACGTTCCGCCGGCGAAGAGGCGGTTTCGCCCGCGGAGCGAGTCATGTGCGGCTGACGTGTGGTGTCGGTATTGACCGCTCGGCTTGTCGGTCACGCAAAATTGTGTGACGGTCTGCGAACGAGATGGAGGAGCCTTGGCCGAGCGCGTGCTTGTAACGGGAGGAGCGGGCTTCATCGGTTCGCATCTGGTCGACGCACTGCTCGCACGAGGCGACGAAGTCCGGGTGCTCGACAGCCTCATCGAGCAGGCCCACCCGGGCGGTGAGGCCAGATTCCTGTCCTCCGACGCGGAGCTCGTTCGCGCCGATCTGCGGGATCGGGAGGCGGTCGACCGGGCCCTCGCCGATGTCGACATCGTGTATCACCAAGGTGGAATGGTCGGTAACGGCCAATCCATGGTCGAGATCCGTCGCTACGTCGACGTCAACACGGTCGGCACGGCAACGCTGCTCGAAGCCATGCTGCAGCGGCGCGCACAATTCAGGAAGCTCGTCGTCGCGTCGTCGATGGTCGTCTATGGTGACGGCACGTACCGTTGCGAGGAGCACGGCGTTCTCTCTCATGCGACTCGACCGGACGGTCGCCTGAAAAACCGCGAGTGGGAACCCATCTGTCCTCGTTGCGGCGCGGAAGTCACCCCGGTCGCGACCTCGGAAGACCAGCCGCTTCGACCGGGGAGCACCTACGGAATCTCCAAGCGCGATCAAGAGGAGCTTTGCCTGACCATCGGGCGCGCTTACCGCATGCCGACCGTTGCGCTGCGCTATCTCTGCACGTATGGATCGCGGCAAGCGCTCGGCAATCCCTACACGGGCGTCGCCGCCATTTGGGCGAATCGGTTGCTCCATGGCAAGCCGGCGCTCGTTTTCGAAGACGGAGGTCAGCGACGCGATTTCATTCACGTCTCCGACGTCGTTCGCGCGAACTTGGCTGCAGCGAACGCCGATGCGGCAGCGGACTACAGCGCTTTCAATATCGCCACCGGGCAAAGTGTCACCGTCCGCGAGCTCGCCGACAAACTCGCCGGTGCGCTCGGGCGATCGATTCCGCCGCAAATCACCGGAGCCTACCGAGAGGGGGACATCCGGCACTGCTTCGCCGACACGAGCCGGGCCAGAGCGCTGCTGCGATGGGGGGCCCAAGTCTCACTCGACCAAGGAATCCTCGAGCTTGCCGCCTGGGCCTCTGGCGAAAGGGCGGACGATCGCACCGACCTCGCCAACGCCGAGCTGCGCGAAAGGGGGATTCTGCGGTAGCTTTTGAGTGAAACCAGCCGCGATGCGAACCGTACTGGGGGATGCGTGAGTCGAATCGTCGCCCAGGTCGAGCTTCGGGGGTCCCAAAAGTCCTTTGGCGAGGGCCTTTTGGTCGACCTCATTGCAGCCTTGCGCTCGACCCGCGAAGGTGAACTCGTCGCGCTGACGCTGACCAGCGCCGCCACCGGCGAGGACCTCGCGCGCTGGGCCGAGGTGACCGGCAATTCGATCGTCGGTGTTACCGAAGAATCCGACGGAATCCGCTGGGTGATTCGCCACGGGGCCGTCCCCCAAGACGAACCGGAGCGCCCGATTGGACGTCGACTTTGGCTCTACACCAACTTCGACTGTAACCTGGCATGCACCTATTGTTGCGTGCGATCGTCGCCGCGGGCGCCCCGGCGAGAGCTCGGCTTTTCGCGGATCCAACGTATTGCCAACGAGAGCCGGGAGCTCGGAGTCGAAGAGATTTTCATCACCGGCGGCGAGCCTTTCTTGCTTTCCGACATCGGCGACGTGATCCGCGCATGCGCCGAGGCGGCCCCGACAACGGTCCTCACGAACGGCATGCTTTTCAAGGGCAGCCGGCTGGAAGCCCTGCGGAATCTGCCGCGCGACCGGGTGACCTTACAGATCAGCGTCGACAGCGCGTCGCCGGAGCTGCACGACCGCAATCGGGGCGCCGGTTCTTGGGACCGGGCGATGGCTGGCGTCGAGCTCGGGCGCGCCCTCGGATTCCGCGTCCGCTGGGCGGCAACGGTGCAGCGGGAAGAGGACGAACGAGCCATTCGAGACTTTCTCGACGGAAGCCAGATCGTCTCCGAAGACCGAGTCATTCGGCGCACGGCGCTTCGGGGATTCGCCGAAGAAGGTCTCGCGCTTTCGCGCGCGGATCTGGTGCCGGAAGTGACGATCACCGACCGCGGCGTTTACTACCACCCGGTGGGAGCCGACGATGACGATTTCCTGATCACGACCGAGATTTTTCCCCTGGCCGAGGCGTTCGATGCGGTCAAGCGCGCCTTCACGCGCGAACGAGCGCTCCGCACGAAGATGGCGCAGATTTTCAATTGTGCCTGAGCGGGAGATTGGGATGGTTGCCGATCCAATCGCCGCCGAAGGTCTCTCTGTCGAAGCGCTCCGTCCGACCGTCGTCGAGCGTCACCCGTTGGTCCTACCGACCGTGGTGGGGCATGCGGCGGTGATGGTCGTCTGGTCGCTCTTGCGCCACGCGCACTTCGGATCGGCGGCCTACGATCTTGGCGCCTACGAAAATGTCTTCTGGAACCTGGCACACCGCGGAACTCTCTGGAACAGCGTCGAGCGCGTCCATCAGTGGTCGAATCATCTCGAGGTCGGCCTGCTCTGGTTATGGCTCCCCTATCGCTTGGCTCCGAGCCCGATCTGGCTTTTTCTCGTCCAGCAGATTGCATGTGCTGCCGCGGCTCTACCCATCGAGTCGATGGTGCGTCGAGCGACCGGTGATGGCAAGCTCGCGCTCGTCGCCGCCCTGGCGACGCTTCTCACGCCGCAGCTACTTCTCGCCGAAATCTACGATTTTCACAGCATCACGGCCTGCGCGTTTCCCATGGCGCTCCTCGCTCTCGGAGTGGAGCGGGACTCGCTGAAACAGATGGCCATCGGGGCGGCGATCGCGGTGTCGATACGCGAACAGATGGCACTCGCCGTCTCCGCCGCGGGCATCGCGTGGGTGCTGCGCCACGGCTGGCGCGACCGCTGGGTTGCTGCACTTGGTTTGAGTGTGACCGGAATAGCGCTTTTTTTTGCCGAAGTTCTTTGGCTCATCCCTTCGTTCGCCGGGGGTGGCGTTTTTCGCTATGCCGTCGCCTACGGCAGACTGGGCGGCTCTCCGCTGGCAGCATGGCGCTTCGCCACCACGCACCCGCTTCGTTTTTTCGCGCTTCCGTTCGAGGGGGGACGGCTCCTTTATCTGGTATTGCTCGCCTGTGGCACGATTCCGCTCTTGATCCTCTCGCTGCGGTCGCCACGACGCTGCGCGTGGCCGCTGCTCATCGCCGCCCCGCTCTTGGCAGTGCAGCTTCTCAATGATCGTCCGCCCGTGTGGAACATCCATTATCAATACGGAGCTGCGGTCGTGCCGCTTCTCGCGGCGGCCGCGGCCCTGACGCTCTCGCACGAGGGAGCGGTGCCCTTCGTATGGCGGCGACCGCTGGCACGTGTGTGGCTTGGCATCACCGCGATCGCCGCGTGCGCCGCGGTCCTCGTCAAGCTGTATGGCGAAGGCAGGCCGTTCGACCCGGAATTTCCGGGTTCCGAGCGTGCCGGCGCACTCGCGCGTATGTTGACGATCGTTCCGGCCGAGGCCTCGGTGAGCGCTCTCGATCGCATCGCGCCGCACCTCGCTCATCGGCCCGAGCTCCACAATTGGCCCGACGGGCAAGACAGCGATCAGTTCGTCGTCCTCGAAACGGGAGGGATGCAGAACGAACCCGAACAGCGAAAGAGCGTCGAACAAGGCGTCGAACGGCTGCGCCACGACCCGGCATTTGCGGTTCGCTTCGATCGAGCCGGTGTCTTCGTTGCGGAGCGCGTACGAGAATGAGCGGGGACGCGGCTTCGTGCGGGGTAACGGTAGGGGTCATGGCGCGCGCCCCTACGCCGGGACACTGCAAGACGAGGCTCTCCTCCGCGCTCGATCCCATTCGAGCGGCAGCGCTCTACCGAGCCATGCTTCTCGACACGCTCGATGCCATGGGCCGAGTTTCGGGCATTCGCAAAGTCGTTCTCGCCGCTCCCGAATACGACGGGGTGTCCATCCTCCGGAGCCTCGTACCCCCTTCATGGGAAGTCATGCCGCAGCGCGGGACCGGTTTAGGAGAGCGGCTCACGCACGGTTTCGCCGATCTCGCGGCCCCCGCGGTCGTCCTCGTGAGCAGCGATTCTCCAACGCTGCCGGTGGCGGCACTCGCTGCGGCTTTCGAGAGCTTCAGCGGACGGCGGCGCGCCTTGCTCGGGCCCTGCGAAGACGGCGGATATTACCTCATCGGCTTGACCACGCCGCAGCCGGGCGTTTTGCGCGACATTGCCTGGAGCACGCCGCTCGTGCTCGAGCAAACACGCGAACGCATGCGGGAGCTCGGCCTCGAATGTCACGAGCTACCGGTCGCCTACGACGTGGACACGCCCGCCGATCTCGAGCGATTTCGCGCCGAGCTTTCCCACCATCCCGAGCTGGCGCCTCGCTGCGCCACGTTTTTCGCCGACCAGCCATGATCGCGGCCATCCTGCCCGCGCTTGATGAACAAGAGAGCATCGGCTACGTGGTCGGCGGCCTCGAACCACATGTCGATGCGATCGTCGTGGTGGACAACGGCAGCCGCGATGCGACGGCGCACGTCGCGGCGGCCCGCGGAGCCGTCGTCGTGAGCGAGCCGCGACGGGGCTACGGATACGCCTGTCTCGCAGGGATCGGACGCGCCAAGGAGCTCGGCGCGAACGTGGTGCTTCTGCTCGATGCCGACGGAAGCGACGACCCCGACGAGGCGCCGCGGCTTCTTCGACCCGTTCTCGACGGTGAAGCCGATTTGGTCCTCGGCGTAAGAACCGGGCTCGCCGCGAATCGATCCCACATGGTTCCCGTGCAGCGCTTTGGAAATTGGTTCGCCCCCTGGCTCATGCGGCTGACGCTCGGCGCCACCTACCGCGACATGCCTCCCTACAAGGCGGTCCGCCTGTCGGCACTCGATGCCCTCGCACTTTCCGACACCGGCTATGGCTTCACCATCGAGCTTCTCGTGCGCGCGCATGCCTCGGGCCTGAGAATCACCCAGATCGACGTATCGTGCCGCCCGCGGATCGGAGGCCAATCGAAGGTCTCGGGAACGGTGGGCGGAAGCATCAAGGCAGCCTCGAAGATCGTCTACACGATCGGCAAGCACGCCATCTTGGCCAACCGGCCTGGGGGTTAGTCGCCGCCGCGCAAGAAGCCCTGTTTCGCCGCCGCTTCCCGCAGATCGGCGTAGCCATCCGTCTGCGCGGGCAGCCAGCGTTTGAGCCCCTCCAGCTCGAGCACCGGACGGTGCCGTGGGTCATCGAAACTCATCCGCAGCAGAGCCTCGCGAAAACGACTGACGAGATGGGCGTCGAGCCCCGGACGAGCCGTGAACATGCAATGCGAATAGGGCGGCGACGACCACACGACCGACACGGCACCCTCCGGTATCAGCCGCCGTTCGAGCACGCTGCTCCAGAATGGGCTGCCGATCGTCCCCGCATCGACGTCTCCCTTGAGGAGCGCTTTCAGCACGTCGGCCTCACTCGTGCCGGTATCGCCATGTTTTCCGACATCGGTATCGATGCGCATCGAAGTGTAGTCTTTTGCTTCCACGAGCCCTTCTCGCTCCAGATAGTGCACCGGCAGGATCGCCGCGTGTCCGCTGTCCCGGCTGCCGAGGGCGACCTTGCGACCTTCGATGTCGGCAAGTTTGGAGATCGGCCCGCCGGTGAGCGCGATGACCAGCGACTTCCATCCGAGGTCGGTGTCGCGCATCGCAATGGGCAACGCCGTTCCATGGCTCGCGTGCTCGCACTGTAGGTAGGCGAGATTGGTATTCCAACCGATGTCGATACGGCCGGCGAGAAGCGCGTCGACCTGCGCTTCATAGGAGAGGAAAAGAACGACTTCGGCAGCAAGCTCCGCTTCTCCGCGGAAGTAACTGCGCATTCCCTCCCAGATCGTCACCACCTTGGGGTCATAGGCAACAGCACCGATCCATAGGACGTCTTTCATCGTTCCTCCTGCGATCAGAAAAGCGGAATACCGAGCAGCGCCTTACCGATGAAATCGTGAAGGACGTCGACCGTCGGGGCCATGACCGAGCCGGCGTGGGCGTCGCGAAAGAATCTGTCGAGACCCGTCTGTCTGGAAAACGCCGCGCCCCCGCAAGCGCGCATGGCTTGGGAAGTGACTTGGATCGCTGCCTCTCCGGCGGCGGCCTTCGATTCGAGCACGCGCAGCATGGTTTGATCGGAGGGGTGCTCGAGGTGTGCGATGACATCTTGCATCCTCGCCGCGAGGCCGTCCGTTTCGATTTGCATGCGTGCCAGCGTCGCTCGCAGGTTGGGCAGTGACTCCCCGAGCGAGGCACCGAGATGCTCGAACACCGCTGTCTTGAGGTGGGTAACCGTGGCGCCGACCGCCGCGCGACAAAGCCCCAGCGCCACCGCCGCCGATCCCAGGTTGAAGAACGGCAGAACAACCTCCAGCATCGCCTTGAAACCCGCACCGTCATCGGTGAGTCGCGCGTCGTCGGGAACGAAGCAGCCTTCGAGTGTCATCGGCGCCGATGCATTCGCACGCAGGCCCATGCCGTCCCAGGGTGCCGCAACCTTGAGCCCCACCGTGTCTTTTGCGACGAGGTAGAGCGTCGAGTCGGTGGGGCCTTTGGCATCCGGGGACAAGCTCGAAATGACGTAGCTGTCCGCATGTCCCGCGCTGGTGACCCACGACTTCCGCGCGCTCAGCTCGACCCCAGCGGGAATGCTCTGCGCCCGTGAAACCGGTGCCCAGAAATGGCTTCGCGAACCCTTCTCGCTGAACGCGAGAGTCGTCAGGTGCTGGCCGGCGGCGATCGCTCGCAGAACGGGTTCCGTCTTCGCACCGGTTCGCGCCGAAACCAAACACAGGGTGGCGCAGACGTGCATCGTGTAGATCATTCCGATCGAGGCGTCCGCCAACGAGAGTGCCGCGGTCACCTCGGCGAACGTGCTGGGGCCGAGCCCCGACCCACCTCGGTCTTTCGGAACGACAAGGCCGAGGAGGCCCGCTTTCCCGAGGGCGGCCATGCCCTCCACGGGAAAGTCGCCGGCCCGGTCATGGCGCGCTGCGTGGGGCGCTACGATATGATCGGCAATTTGCTTTGCCTGCGCAACAGCGGTCGCGTGATCCACGGTTTCCTCCGCTTCGATGGATGGATGTACGGGCACGTTGGTCTACGAGCGGGACGCGTCACCGTTTCGGAACAATTTGCAACCCCGAACGATCGGGCGTCCGTGTTCTAGCATGACTGCGTCAGATCTTGGCGATGACAGATCACGATCAGCAATGGCCGCGCGTCGCCCACGGAAATGACGGCGAGGACCGGCGGAAGCCGCGCGTCAGACCGGAATCGCTAGGCCTCGCCTCTGTTTGAGTTACTCGGCGCGGCCTGCGGCCTCGCCTGCGGTGGCTTCGCCTACAGCCAGTTCCGCCTGTCCGGTCAGTACTTGAGTGGGTCTATGGCTACTCCGATGAGACGATCTGGTAGTGAGGATCTGACGCAGTCATGCTAGGCACTCGGCGCGCCAACCCCAACCCTATTTGGAGGGACTGAGGAAGCGCGCGAGAAACCCACGCGGTTCAAGCGGGCGGAGGAAGCGGGATACGTAGCGCGGACGTGACCGACCCGGTCAAGCGCGCGCATCGCTTGCCCAAAAAAGAGAATGCCTCTCGCGCTGCTTCCGCGATGTCATCGTTAAAGCTTTCTCGCAAGAGGGCGCGGGCTCGGTGAAAACGCACTTTGACCGTTTCTTGGGTCACATCGAGACACTCGGCGGTTTCGGCGGTGGACATCTCCTCGATGCCGCGCATGATGAATACCACGCGGTATGGGTCGGGTAGCGCGTCGCAGGCTTCTTCGAAAAGTCGCGCGAGCTCCTTGATCGTCGCCTGTTGCTCGGGATCGCGGTCGAGCGATCGTCCGATCGGCGCGTCGCCGTCAGATCCGAGCAGTTGCTCGCGGCGCTTTCGCAGCCTCACTCGAGCGAGCGCTTCGTGAATGGCCACGCGCGTCAGCCACGTCGAGAACGTCGATCGACCCTCGAATTGACCGAGGTTGAGATACGTCGCGATGTACGCCTGTTGGACGACATCTTCCGCCTCACTCGATGAGCCCACGATGCTCCGCACGATCCTGAACAATCGTTGGTTGTAACGGCGCATCAGAATTCCGTACAGGGCCGACTCACCGGCGACGATGCGGCGGACGATCTCTTCGTCTGACACGGATGGTGAGTCACGCTCGAGGGGTTCTCGCGTCGCGTCCAGAGCCGAGGTCATCGTGAGCTTTTGGATGCCCGTCGGTCGAAAGGGGTGTCGCCCGTAACCTTTTCGCGCCACCCGACTCGGTGACTTAGACGATGGAGGTCTCGCATGAGCCAGAATGGAACAAGGATCTCTTTGGCGATTCTCGGGGCGCTCGCCGGAATCGTGGGCGCAGCGCGTTGTAGCGACGATCAGGAGGGTCTCGCGAATCAATCATCGGTGCCGGATGGGCTCGACGGGGCGAGCCGAATGGATACAACGGGTCCCGAGAGCACGACCCCCCAACCATCGTCGGACCCGGTGGTCGAACTGGCCAAGACGAGGATTGCCGAAGGGCGCCAGACCTTCCGGTTTGAGACTTTCGGTGATGAAGCGTTCTGGGGAGGGGTTCTTCGGATCCACGAAGCCATCGCGGGGGCCAGCCATGGAGGCGTGGGGGCGGGCGTCAGTCCGACCGCGGCGCTCGCCGTCGGGCTCAAGGTCGATGCGGAAGCATTGCCGTCCGCGGTCGTCGGTCAAATCAAATGGGTGCAGTTCCCGATTTGACGGCAAAGAACAAAGCAAAATCGATCACTTGCGAGGTGTAGGTTGAACTTCGGGGCTCTCTCACGGCAAATATCCAATTGCGAGTTGAGATATTTGAAGGAGGAGCCCCGATGGAACGC
>DASWDH010000116.1:0-14823 GCA_036395495.1 Polyangiaceae bacterium | reverse complement strand
ACTGCGGCGTGCACCACTACAAGATGAAGGGGATGCTCACCATTCTATCCCCCGAAGACTTCAAGACGTGGGCCGCCGAGCAATCGGCCATCGCCTCACGCGGCTACGACCCCAAGGACACCGAGGGCCATTGGGGCTGGGAATGGCGGGCAAGGAACTGATCCATGGAACTTCAGCACATTCATCCGGAGCCGACTTCGTTCGTCCGTAAGTGGGTCTTTTCGACCGACCACAAGGTCATCGCCAAACAATTCCTGTGGGCGGGGCTCCTGTTTCTGGCCTTCGGGGGCGGGCTGGCGATGCTCATCCGGTGGCAGTGGGCGTTTCCGGGGGAGCCCGTTCCCGCGGTCGGCTCGATTCTCTTTTCCGGTTCGGGCGGGTCGATCTCGCCGGCCAACTACAACAGCATCTTCACGATGCACGGCCTCATCATGATCTTCTTTGCCATCACGCCGATCATGATCGGCGCATTCGGCAATTTCTGCATTCCGCTGATGATCGGCGCGCGGGACATGGCCTTCCCGAAGCTCAACATGCTCTCGTTCTGGACGTTTCTCGTCTCCCAGATGCTGGTGCTGGCGTCGTTCTTCGTGCAGCTCGGTTCGGCGGCCGCCGGGTGGACGACCTATCCTCCACTCTCCACGAACGTCGGGACGCCGGGGCTCGGGCAAACGCTGGTGGTCGCGGCCGTTTTCGTGACCGGCGTCGCGACGATCATGGGCGGCCTCAATTACGTGACGACCGTCGTGCGGTTGCGCGCTCCCGGCATGACGTACTTCCGGATGCCCGCCACGGTATGGGGGCTATGGCTCACCGCGATTCTCAACGTTCTTTTCGTGCCGGTGCTGGGCTCGGCCGCGCTCTTGCTGCTGCTCGACCGCGCGTTCGGGACGCAGTTCTACGTCGCCGGCTCGTCGGCGGTGCGTGGCGGGGGCGACCCGATTCTCTTTCAGCATCTGTTCTGGATCTTCGGCCACCCCGAGGTCTACATCCTGATCCTTCCTCCGTGGGGTTTCGTGACCGACATGGTCTCGTTCTTCGCGCGCAAGCCGGCCTATTGGTTCAAAGGGTCGGTCCTCTCGATGACGGCGGTCACGGTTCTTTCGGCGGTCGTCTATGGGCACCACATGTTCGTCACCGGCATGAACCCCCTGCTCGGCCAGTCGTTCATGACCCTCACGCTCATCATCAGCGTGCCGGCGGAGCTCCTGTTCTTGAACTGGCTGCACACGATCTGGCGAGGATCCATCCGGCTCACCGTGCCGATGCTCTTCGCGCTCGGCACCGTGTTCGTATTCGGGCTCGGTGGGCTCACCGGCCTCTTCCTGGGCACGATCTCGACCGACCTCTACCTGCACGACACGATGTTCGTCGTGGGGCACTTCCACCTCACCATGGCGGCTGCCGCATTCCTCGCCAGCTTTGCCGCGATCTACTTGTGGTTCCCGAAGATGTTCGGTCGCAACATGGACCAGACCCTCGGCAAGTGGCACTTCTGGTTTTCGGCGGTGACCATCTCGCTGGTCTTCTGCGGCCAGCTCGTCGCCGGTTATGGCGGGCACCAGCGCCGCCTGTTCGATCCCTACCAGTACACGTTCCTCCAGCACATGCAGCCTCTCAACCGGTGGACCAGTTATTTCGCCTTCATTCTCGCCGCCAGCCAGATCACCTTCGTGATCAACTTCTTCAAGAGTGTGTTTGCCGGTTCGAAGGCGGAGATGAATCCCTGGGAGATCGGCACGCTCGAATGGACGCTCCCCTCGCCGCCGGTGCACCACAATTTCGACGTCATCCCCACCGTGGTTCGCGGGCCGCACGAGTACGCCAATCCCGAAGTCAAGCGACTGCTCGGGCGCGATTGGATCGGCCAGACGGAGGAGTTGCCGACGTCGGAAAAAGCAACACCGGCAGTGGTGGCGGCCAGCAGCTAGTCCTTCCTCGTCGGCGCGCTAAGCTGAGGGGATCGCGATGGCCGCCATCTTGCCGTACCGTCCTCGTCGTGCTCACGAGGAGTGGACTGCCTACCTCGGGATGGTCATTTTTCTCGCCTCGTGGGCGATGCTGTTCGGGTCGATGTTCTTTGCCTACGGAATGGTGAGGGCGCGTGCGATTGCTTGGCCGCCACCTGACTTACCGCCGTTGCCGCTCGGTCTGCCGGGGCTCAACACCGCGCTGCTCGCGACGAGCAGCGTCGTCTTGCAGCTCACGATCCGCGCCCTTCGGCGCGGGAAAACGGCGGTGCTCGGTCCGGGTATCGGCCTGAGTCTCCTACTCGGTGTGGTCTTTTTGGGCCTTCAAGTGGTCACGTGGCAGAGGCTCCTCGCCGACGGGATGACGCCGCAAGATGGTCCATACCCGTCGGTGTTCTACACACTGACCGCGTTCCACGCGCTGCACGTTTTGGTCGGCATCGGCGCCCTCGTCTGGCTCTGCCGCGCCGCGTTTGCCGGCAAATACTCGCCGGCTCGCTTTCTACCGGTGCGCCTGTGGACGCTCTACTGGCACTTCGTCGGCGCCGTATGGGGCGTGATGTTCGTTGCCGTCTACGTCATCTGACGAAGCGAACGACTCTTACAGCCTGAGAGCGAAGCTGAGTCCGAGGCTGTAGTAATCGTCGGTTGCCCCAGTGGCGTAATAAGGATCGATCATGGGATCGGGAGTGAATTTGTAGGTGTAGCGGCGAACGCCGAGCATGGGGCGGAGCTCGATATGGCCGAGGAAACCCGACGCGGGTAGGCCGTAAGCGATACCGAGATTCAGGTCGAAGCCGCTGGCGCTGGTGATGCCGCCGCGAAAGTAATCCGCCGACACGATCTCGCCCGCGGACAGAAGGTAGAGGTATCCAAGCCCGGCGAGCAGAGCGAACTTGTCGCTGAAACCGAAACGGCCGGTCAGGTTCGGGCGAATGAAACGATATTCGACATCGGGTATGCCAGCGTTGTCGAGCGTAGGAGGCGGCAGGTCGACGGCGAAAGATTGCCCGCCGTATTCGACGCCCACTCCGATCGAGCTAAGGCCGAAATGGAAATTCAGGCGAGCGCCCACGGCGAATGCCGATGCCGTCGTGGCGTGCGTGCCTTCCTGGCCGGGCTGCGGCACTCGGTACGTCGAGCCCATCGCAAACCCCTGCTCGAAGCTCCCGGTGACGCCCGCGCTGATGCTCGAGCTGCGAATCGGATAGAGGCCAATGTCCGCCGTAAAAGCGGGAGCGCCGCTGAGATCGTAGTTCGGCAGCGCGTTGTTGACGTCGTCGTCGTAGCTCAAATGCCTTTGGAAGCCTTTGATCCCGATCGAGAGGTCGAGGATGGGCGGCATCGCTTTCTCCTTCGCCTCCTTTTCCTTGTCGCGCTCTTTCTGCCGCTGCTCTCGGTCTTGCTCCTCGAGCGGCTTTTCTTCGCCGCCTTCGCTCGTCGGTGGCTTCGTAGATTTTTCGGTCGGTTCCGGCGGCAGCTCTTCCGCCGGCGCATTCGGCGGAGCGGCCGGCGCGGCTGGTGCGGGAGCGGCCGGCGGGGGAGCGGCAGGTTTCGGTTTCGCCGTCACCGCGGGTTTCTTCCGGCGCGGAGCTTTCTTGCGCTGCGCGTCCGCGGACGCCGACAGGAGAAGAGCGAGCGCCACGAGCGATGACGTGAACGCAACTGGACGGAAACGAAAAAGCCGAGCCATCGGGTTCACACCAAAGCACCGCCCAGATGGAAAAGGCAAGTCTATTTCACACTCTGCCGACGCGCGACGCCTCGTCTCGCGAAGCGTCGAGTTGCGCGATCGCAGACGTCGGTGTCAGGCCCAATGATAGAGCATCATGTATACGACAACGCCGGTGATGGATACGTACATCCACACCGGAAACGTGACCCGCGCGATTTTCCGATGCTCGATGAACCGTGCAGCGCGCGCCAAAAAAAGCGTGCGCAAGACGAGCGGAACGGTGGCGACGGCCAGGATCATGTGCGTGAACAAGATCGACAGATAGACGAACTTGAGCCATCCGCCGCCCGGAAAGCGATGCGTGCCGGTCAGATAAAACCGCGTGAGATAGCAGACGAGAAAGATCGCCGACGTGACGAAGGCCGACTGCATCGCGAAGCGGTGCAGCGCGATTTGGCGCGTCTTGATCGCGCGCCAACCAACGAACAAGAGGGCGGCGCTGGTGGCGTTGAGAGCGGCATTGATGGTGGGCAGTGCGTCGACGAAGGACAACATCACGCGCCCTTCTCGGCCATGAGCGTTTCGATGGCGTCCTTCAGCCGACCCATGCCTTCGGGATCGGTTTCGAAGTAACCGCGGATCCGGCCGCGCGCGTCGACCACGACGAAGTGCTCGCCATGCATGACGTCGAAAGCCGAAGTCTCGGCGCCACCCTTCTCGAAGGGGATCTTCAGTCCTCTGGTCACCGCGCGGTTCACTTCTTCGAGCGAACCAGTGAGGAAGATCCAGCGGCGGTCATCGGCTTGCCATTTGGTGGCATAAGCCAAGAGCTTGGCGGGCGTGTCGACTTCTGGATCCACCGAAAACGAGACCAGACGAACGGGCCATTCGCGCCCCGACGAGCGCTCACGCTCCTCGATGTACGTTTGAAGAGAATGCATCCTCGATGTGAGCATGGGGCATGCCGCTTGGCAGCCGGTGAAAATGAAGTCGGCGACCCAAATGTTTCCCGCGAGATCGGCGAGCTTCACGCTCTTTCCATGTTGGTCCAAAAGCGAGAACGTCTCGAGCTGCGACAGGACGGGCATGGGTTGCGACGCTCGCGCGTGATGCCGATACGCGACCGCCGCGACCGAAAACACGATCGAGGCGGCGACGATCCATGCGAGCTTGGCGCGCGTCGTTGCCATCGATCGAGCTCCTACGTTCCTGCTCGCTCCGCGATCAACGCGCAAAAAAGCAGCACCAGGTAAACGATCGAAGCGGCGAAAAGAGAGCGCGCCCACTTCGGGCCGACTCCCTCGCGAAGACCGTAGCAGCCCCAACCGAAGAAGATCGCGCCGAGAACGCCCGCCCACACGAGGTAGCCCCGCTTCTCGACGCCGAGTGGGACGAGCAAGAGGCTCACCGCCACGAGCGCGAGAAGGTAGCGCACGATGCTGTGCCGCGTAGCGCGAAGGCCGACGGTGTTCGGCATGACCTTGAGACCCGCGCGGGCATAGTCTTCGCAGCGGAAAATGCTGATCGCGAGAAAATGCGGCACTTGCCAAAGAAAGAGGATCGCGAAGAGCACCAGGCCTCCCGCGCCGATGGAGCCCGTCGCTGCCGTCCACCCGAGCAGGGGAGGCATTGCGCCGGGCACCGCTCCCACCAAGAGCGCCCAGTGCGAACGTTGCTTGAGCGGTGTGTACCCGAGCACATAACTCAGGTTGGCGAGCACGGCGAGAAGTGCGGTGGTCGGGTTGACGCCGATCGCCAAGATCGGAATCGCGATCACCGACAGGGCGACACCGAACCACAGGGCCACACGGGGCGCGAGCCGCCCCGCGGGCAGCGGGCGATTCTTGGTGCGGTCCATTCGCGCGTCGATCTCGCGCTCGAGGAACATATTGAGCGCGTTGGCGCCGGCGACGATGAGCACCGTACCGAGCAGGGCCAAGGTGACGAGCATGAAACCCGGCTTGGCCGGTGCGAGCCACAGTCCCCCTGCCGTCGTTGCGATGACGAGCGCGGTGACCCGCGGTTTGGCCAGCGCGAGAAGATCGCTCCACGCGACCGTCGAAACTCGCTTGGACTCGTAAACGTCCAATACCGGCGTCGTCATGATGTCGCCACCGCCCGAGCTGACGCGCGCCCGCTCTCGCCATGTTCCGCCGCCGCCTCACGTCCCAGCTCGGAAGACGCTGGGCATAGCCCCCAGAGGAGAACGAAGGAGCCGAGGAGGGCCGCTCCGACGGCGAGGTGTGTCGTGATGACGCCGAGGTCGAGCAACGACAGCACGCTGGACACGCCGAGCGCGATCTGGATGACGACCAAGCCGATCGGCAGAAGGCTCAGGCTCTCGAGCGCCTTCGCGCCTTTGGCGTCGTGGCGCAATCGAAGCGCGGCAAAAACGGACACGCCACCGGCCAGGATGGCGCCGAAGCGGTGAATCATCTGAACCCGTTCCGGCGACGCCGCCGGCCAGAGCACGCCGTGGCAGAGCGGAACATCGAGGCAGGCGAGGCCGGACGCCGTGTGCCTCACCAATCCGCCGAGCACGATCTGCGCGAGCACGGCGCCCCACGCGATGCCGAGCCACCGGCGCGCGGACCCACTGATGAGCGGCTCGACTCTGGAAGATCCCGTGCGTATCGCGATCAGGATCGTGAGCGAAAAGAAGCACATCGACGTGGCGAGGTGCGCGATCGAAATGGCACGAGGCAAACGGTAAAGGACCGTGATGCCACCGAGAACGCCCTGAAAAACGACGAGAAATGTGGCCAGCAGGCCGAGGCCGCGGAGCGCTCGGTCTTTGCGCCGCAGCAGGAGGACCGCGAGGATCACGGTCATGATGCCGACGGTCGCGGCGACCAGGCGATGCGAGTGCTCGAACTGGACGCCGTTCTCCATCTTCGGAAACAGCATGCCGTAGCAGAGTGGCCAGTCCGGGCAGGCCAGGCTCGAACCGGTGCCGTGAACGAGGCTGCCCACGATGAGCAGCACGAAGGTTGCAGCCGCCGTCGCGATGGCAAAACGGTGTTCGCGCATTCGTGCTGCTCGCGCCGGGAAAGGGAGCGCCCCTTATTCGCCCTTTTCAGTGCCGTCGTAGGAGAACTTCACTTCGGCAGTCTTGTTCGGTTCGACGGTGACGCTCGCCGTCTTCAGGCCGTACTTCGAGTGCCAGGCCTCGAGCGTGTACTTGCCGGCGGGCACCTTGTCGAGCTTGAAGGAGCCATCGCTGCCGGTCGTTTGGAAGAACGGGTGATCGGTCACCACGACGAAGCCGGTCATCCAGGGATGCACGTCGCACTTGAACTTGAGCACGGCCGGTTCGGTGGCGAGATTTTCCTTCTTGATGGGGGGTGAACCGGCGGGCTGGCCCTGATTCAAGATCGTCTCCTGCCCCTTGTAGGTGTGGACGTTGTGCATCGTCTTGTCGCTGTTTTCGACCTGCACCGTCTGTCCGGCGACCGCACCCTGCACGCGCGGCGTGTACATGCAGTCTTCCTGCCTGACGTTGGCGGTGGTGTCGGGCGCCGAGAACTTCCCCTTCACCGATCCGGGAGCCACGCGGACGAGCACGTCTTTCAGCGTGCCGTTGCTGTTCACGATCACTTCGTTCGACTTCATCGGTTTGGCGGCGCACACCGGATCCGCTTTGCGGGGCAATTCGGCGGCCTCGGGCGTTTTGCCCGTGAACGCCACCGTGCCGGTGACCGTGCCTTGACCGGCCGGCTCCGCAGCAGCTTTCTCCGGCGCTGCCTTCTCGGGAGTGGCGGCAGCCGGTTCGGCGGACTCGTCCTCTTCCGTCTTCTTCTTGGAACACCCCAGCGCGAGGGCGGCGGCCAGGGTCAGGGAAATGGGAACAAGGCAGCGACGTCCTTGCATCGAAAGCCTCCTCGGAAATGGGGGTTCTGACAGGGTCAGAGGTGTGGCGGGGGTGTAGGAAACCGGAGCGTCCGCGTCAAGGCGAAATCAGCCTTGGCATTACTGCGTCAGATCCTCACTACCAGATCGTCTCATCGGAGTAGCGATAGACCCACTCTAAGTACTGACCGGACAGGCGGAACTGGCTGTAGGCGAAGTCGAAGAGGCGAGGCCTAGCGGCGATTCCGGTCTGACGCGCGGCTTCCGACGGCCTCGCCGTAATTTCCGTGGGCGACGCGCGGCAATTGCTGATCGTGATCTGTCATCGCCAAGATCTGACGCAGTCATGTTAGATCGCGCAATTTATCGCGTTTGAGAGCCCCCCTCATCGGCCGGGGGGCCGTCCCCGTCAGAGGACCTGTCGCTGCCCGGAATTCGCCATCAGAACCGCCCACATGCCGCGATCATCGCGCGCGGCCAACGGCGTGGAGAGCGCGGCCAGAGTCAAAGCGAGAGCCGAGAGCGGAACGTCGGTCGAAGGTCGGGCGAGCAAGATCAGCGCGAGCGACCCGACGATCGCTGGGATCTGGCGCCGCGCCACGATGGCTACGAGGCCAAGCAGCGGGGCCGACGTCTCCAGAACATATCGATAAGGCACCCACACGAAAGGTGCGGGAATGGGCACCACACGATCGAGGGCGCGGTAAGCGACGAGCTGCCAGAGCGGTCCCACTTCGCGGCCGGCCCCGCGCGCCGCGCCTGCGGCCAGCACACACGCAACGAAGAGCGCTACCCTTGCCGCCCAAACGGTGGCTCGATCCTTACGGGTGGCGAGCCACATGAACGCCGTGAGAATCGCCAGCGTGTCGAAGAGCACCGACCCGGTCGCCAAGATGCGGGCGAACACGATGAGACGTTGGGGGTTGCGCAGCCCCGCGTACCAGGCAAAAAGCGAAGCGGCGAGATGGAGGAGGGCAGCGGTACCGGCGCAAGCGAGCAGCACCCCGAGCGCGCGTGTTCGCGGAACGGTGATGGCTTCGCGGCTCGCGAGGACGGCCAGCACTCCGCTGGCCAGTGCGGCGACGACGTTGGCGCGCTCGGGAAGCGGCTCGCGAAAGGCGGGTGCCACCAAAGAGACGACGCACATCGCGAGGACGGTCGCCGCGACTCGATACGAGATGCCGAATCGCTTGTCGCGAAAAGTGAACACGAGCTCGAAGAGCGTCGCCGACAATCCTACGAAGGCGAAGAGGTAGCTCGCAAATCCGCCGGCAAAATCGGTGTAGGCGATGATTCTGTCGATTCCCTCGCGCGCGCCGCGCAGCGCGGGCGCCAGCACGCGACCGACCAGAAAAGCAAACATCGCCACGGCTGCAACGGAGCGAACGAACTGCGGCATGTAGGATGTGCTCGCTCCGTTTTGGCTCACGCGCGCGACCTCGCCACGACGGGCATCCTACCCTCGAATCTGGCGCAGAACGCAAATTGTCCTAAGGGCTCGAGGCAGCCCCTCCTCGCGTCTAGCATTCAACGATCTGGTAGCGAGGATCTGACGCAGTCAAGCTAGGAGGCGCTAGCCTGCAAGCGGTCGGCCTTTGGGGCCAATGCGGGGCGCGGGCGGTGCAAGCCACCCGTGGCGCGACCCCTCCGACGGGGGCGACTGCTGTTCGCGCGGATCGCCGCCGGGGAACGGGGGCGCCGGCGTCTTCGGCTTGGTGGGTTCGCTGGGCGGCGGCGTATTGAGCAAGTAGGGTCGCGCGTTGATCGTCGAGCACGCGAACACCGGGTCGCGATGAAACTCCCAGTGGAAGTACACGTTCCCGTCGGGCGAAACGATCGCCTTGGGAGGCTTTCCGAACGGCGACGCACGCTGGACCGAGTCGAGCGCGGCAACATCGAATGCCGTGATTCCGCTGGTGCGAACCACCCCCATTCTGAGCAGCCGCCCATCGTCGCGGTCGAGCACGATCTCGAGCCGAGTGATGAGGCTGCCGTCATTCATCGGGTGGTTGGCCGGTAATCCGTCGAGCGAGCCCAGAAAATCGTCCGCAAAAATCGGGTGGATACGGTTGTGGATCGTGACGAGGTACGTGCCGAACGGGCTGCGTGCGGTGTTCAGTGCGGTTTGGTTGCCCGGCTTGACCGATGAGACGTAGTTCTCGATCGCCGAGCGCCATCGCTCGAAGCTCGAGTTCTGCCACGAGCCGCGATGGGCGCTCTTGCGCCTCTCGCCGTCAGCCATGCGCTCCTTCGTGAGGCGATCTTCGCCGACGATGGCGACGACGGCCTCCGGCGTCAGATTGAGATTGACGCCGTTCGGCGTCGGAGCCCCGCCGAGCCCGAGCATGCCGAGCGGCGAGCTCGGAACCGGCCGCGGCGGGATTCGCCCTTTTCCGTCGGCCACCTTGTTCGGCGAGCCGTTGGCAGGACCGGGACGTGCCGGGTCGAGGTGGTAACCCTCTCTATCGGGTGCAAGACCCTGGGACGCACCGCCGGCGGGCGGAGTCGGTGGTGCAGGCGTTTTCGCGGGCGACGGCTGAGGCGCGCCGGCCAGTTGGGGGTTCGGCAACACGCCGGTCGCCGGCGTCTTGCCGGGCTCCGCGTTCGCCTGCTTGCCAGCTGCCTTTTCAGCGTGGTCGGTGTCGGGTGTTTTCGAGCTCTCACCGGGGGCGTGCGTCGGATCGCCGGGGTGATCGTCGCTGCTGCCGATCTTGTCATGATCGCTGTCACCGGTACGCCCTTGTGGCCCACTGTGGTGTCCGCCCGGTGTCGGATTGGGATCGTCTTGGTCATGCGACGTGATCTGCGCGACCGATTCTTCTTTGACGTGGTTCGCGTCGTCGCCGATGAAGCGCGCGGTGGGATTGTCTTCCTGATCGGGAGCGGCGTGCTGCTTCACGGCGATGCGGTGATCCATCACCGGCTGCTGCTGTTCCTGTGGTTGTGTGGGCGCAGGTGCCGCCATCGCCGGCAGGACGATCTTCGGCGTTTCGATCTTTTTCTCCGGTTTGTGCTCCGCGTCTTTTTTCTTTTCGGCCTTGTTCGGTTCGTCGGCTCGCGGCTCTGCGCCGTCGACCCGCTCCGGCTCGTCTGCTTGCGGCGGGCCGACATTCTCGAACGCCACTTCGATCGTGGCCGGCGGCTGCAGACGACCACGGATGGAATGCGCGAAAGAGCGCAGCTCGTAGCGATCTTCGATGACGCGCGCAACTTGCTCCGCACCGCCACCCGTGGCGATGTGGGCAAGAATTGCTGTGGAGACCCACAGCAGAAGCGGTACGTTTTGCTCGCGCGACATACGGAGTCCTACGCAACGACGCGTATTTCCACGCTAGCATCCGCGCGCGCGCGCGGCAAAGGTCGGAGGTTACATTCATTCCCACGCGCCCCGCGCTGGACGGAAGCGCGTGACGCGAAAATGACGGTTCACACCTTGCTGATCGCCGCCCAATTGTCGCCGATCTCTTCCGCTGTCCACACTCCATTGCCAGATTCCTTGAATTTTCCAGCACTCTCCACGACCTTGAACACGTACATACGTGGACCCGATATCGCGAGCACATGGCCGGTGCGATCACCACACAAATCCGACGCCAAAAAAAGAGCTCCGGGAGCGATGTGATCCGGTGTGAGCGCTTCCATTCCCTGCATCATCGGAAGATCTTCGGTCATGCGCGTCTTGGCGATCGGCGCGATCGCGTTGACGGTGATGCGGTGCTTCTGGAGCTCGATCGACGCGGTGCGCGTGAAGCCATAGATGCCCGCCTTCGCCGCCGCATAATTGGCCTGTCCGAAATTGCCGAGCATCCCCGACACGCTGGCGGTGTTCACGATGCGCCCGCCGGAACCTTGGCTCACCATCTGCTTTGCGGCGGCTTGCGTGCAGAGGAAAGTTCCCCTGAGATGAACGGCGATGACCGAGTCCCACATCGCTTCATCCATCTTCAGCATCGTCTTGTCGCGTAAGATCCCCGCATTGTTCACGAGAATATCCAGCCGCCCGAAATGATCGACCGCGGCCTTCACGATATGATCGGCCCCGATCAACGTGACGACCGAGTCGTAATTCGCCAGGGCCTTGCCGCCGGTGGCGACGATTTCTCGAACGACTTGGTCGGCCATGCTCGTCGACTGTCCATTGCCATCGCGACTGCTGCCGACGTCGTTGACGACGATACTTGCCCCCTCACGCGCGAAGAGCAGTGCTTCAGCTCGCCCGATGCCACCGCCCGATCCCGTGATGATCGCGACCTTGCCTTCGAGAAGACCCATGGTTGACCTCGCCAATCAGTGAGGGTCTACGATATACCCCGGGCGCGGTTCTTCGCACAGTCGCCGAAGCGCTGATCCATACGCTCCGCTACGCGGCGGTCGAAATGCTGCACACCCACCAACGGCTCCGGCTCCGAGCGATGGGGCAGGAAGCCTCACCGGTGCGCGTCAGTTGTAGGTGGCCGAGAAGGAGATCGAGCTGGCGGTGATGCTTTCGGTGGCGGTTCCGTCGGCGTAGTCGCCTTTCGTGCGCGCGTAGATGAAGCGACCAAGCACGCCGAGCCCCCAATAATTGCTGACCCACCATTCGTAGCCGACGTGGGGAGCGAAACCGAAGCCGTTTTCGTCGTTGGAGCTCGTGTTCGCGAAGCCGTCGTCACGGACGCGCAAGCTCGCGAATCCGAGCCCGCCGCCGACGTGAAAGCCTTGCTTGGGGTTCGGATAGATGTCTGCCATCAACGCCAGCATGGTGAGCTGGGGGCGATGGTCGGGCCGCATGAGACGCGTGTCATTGGTGAGGTTCGGCCTGCTCAATCCCTGGAAGGTGAAAGAGCCCGCCAGGATGAAACCGGGCGAAATGGCCCCGCCTATCGCGAGCTCGAGCGGCACGGCCACCCCCCTGGCGTCGACTTCGCCGGCATAAGCGCCTCCCTCGATTTTCGCCGAATCGGCCATGTATCCGATGCCGAGGGCCATCCGCAAAAAAAATCCCGCATGTGAATGCGCGTCCGGCGGCGGCCGCGGAGCTCCCGAGGGCGGATAGCCGGGTTGCGCTGGGTAGCCTGGCGGTGGCGGGTAGGCTTGTTGGGGCGGATATGAGGTGGGGAGCGGAGATGCCGCGGGAGGGGACGTAGCGGGAGGCGGTGCGGCTTGGTTCGGGGGAGGCGGCGCGGCCGGCGCGGTGCTCGACGGTGGCGCGCTCGGCGCGCTCTGGGCGAGCACCGATCTTCCGGCGAGGAGAATCGCCGCGGCGGCGACGAGGAGCGATGGGCGCATGGGTCCTAAGAAGACCGTACTACCGAGGACCACGCGGGGCAATGTAGGCGAGCTCGCGACCCCGTCACTTGCCGGTGAAGACGGGTCTCTTCTTCTGCGCAAAAGCCTCGAGAGCGAGCCTCCGGTCGTCGCTGCGAAGGCAGGCATCGTAATAGGCGCGCTCGAGCTCGAGGCCGTGCGCCAAAGAAACATCGAACGACACGTCGATGGCCGCCAGAGCGGCGGACTGCGCGATCGGAGCCCCGCTCGTGATGGGCTCGATGAACGCGAGCGTGTCCTCCAGCACGGCCGTGTTGGCGGGCGAGACGCGATTGACGAGTCCCCACGCGAGCGCCTGCTCCGCATCGACGCGGCGGCCGAGCAAGATCATTTCTTTGGCGCGCGCCTCGCCGACGATGCGGGGCAGTCGCTGCGTGCCGCCTGCTCCTGGGATGATGCCGAGCGTGGTTTCCGGTAAGCCGAGCACCGCCGTTGCCGCGGCGACCCTGAGATCGCACATGAGGGCGAGCTCGAGGCCACCGCCGAGTGCGAGCCCATTGATAGCGGCGACGACCGGTTTGGGGCTGTGATCCAGAGGCCTCAGCTCTTCTCGATAACGCAGAAGCTGGGCGCGAACGTCATTTTCGTCCATGCCATGACGTTCTTTGAGATCCGCTCCGGCGCAAAACGCTTTGTCCCCGCTGCCGGTGAGCACGATGGCTCGCACGGCGGGGTCGGCGATCGCGTCTCGCCCGAATTGGCCGAGGGCGAGCAGGGTGTCGCGCGAGAGCGCGTTCATTCGATCGGGGCGATCGATGGTGAGAATCGCGGCGGCACCTCTCTGGGTGAGCAATACGGGTGATTCGGACATGAACGAATGGTTTCGAAGATCCCTACCGCCGTCAACGGCTTCGGGCTCGCTTGGTAGCGCCGCCTAAAGAGAGGACCTCCAGCTTTTTGACTTTCGCAGTCAGCTCGGCCTGCTCGGTTTTGAGCTTCTCGAGCTCGTCGCGGAGCTCGGTTTGGATTTCTTTGCTCCGCGTGCCGAGCTCGTGCAGGCCCTCGCGAATGCGGCGACGAACGCGGCCGTCGCTTTCGCGCTCGAGGTGACGCGCGAGCACCGTGCGCCCCTTGATGTCGCCCATCTCGACGATGGCGCGCACGACGTCGACCCGAACGTGCGGGTCGGCATCGTCGAGCAACTGCTCGAGCACCTCGCGGTATTTCCGATCGCTGGTGAGCCTGGCGAGCGCCAGGATGGCCGCGCGCCGGCCACGCGTGTTGACGCCGTAGCGAGTTCTCGCAACGACATGCGAAATCGCACGATCGTCGCGCAGCGCGGCGAGCCCCTCCAGCGCGCCGACACGAATCACGTCGGCCCACGCAGGACGATCGAGCACTTCGACCAGAGTGTCGAAGGCAGTGGCCTGACGGGTGCGCCCGAGCGAGCGCGCCGCTTCCGACTCGACGAGATAGCTGGCGTCCTTCAGCACCATCGACTTCAGCGTCTGCGCGCATTCGGGCGTACGGAAGTGGCCGAGGGCCTGCACGACCGCGCGCCGGACTTTGGGGTGCTTCGTCTTGACGTTCGCATCGAGGATCCGAAAAGCCGCCGCGAGGCGGGTTTCCCCGAGCGCCAGTGCCGCGTGGGCACGAACGCCCCAGAATTCGCGCGGATTACGCAGCGCGGCTTCCAGCGCCTCGAGCGATGGCGCGTCGGCTCGTTTGCCGAGTGCGGATGCGGCGAGCCAACGCCCGCGCGCGGTCGGTGCTGCCTCGAGCTGCCGGCGCAGCATGTCGAAAGGCACCTCCAGCCGGATGTCGGCCAGCACGGCGAAATCCGGATCGACCACCACCACGCTCGGCCTTGCGGAGCATGGGATCGCGATCGTTTCCGCGGCGCGGTCGATGTGACGCGTATGACGGACCGGTTTGCCTTTCTGCGGGACGACGTCGAAGCTGAAAGGAAAGACGAACAGGGGGGCATCCTTGTCGATCTTTTGCACCTGCTTGACGGTCACCGTCAGCGTGCCGGCGTCGTGCTCGATCTTCACCTCGAGCTCGGGGTGCCCGGGTCGATGG
>DASWDH010000115.1:0-13506 GCA_036395495.1 Polyangiaceae bacterium | reverse complement strand
GGGCGCATGAGCTCGGTTTTCGCGACATGGGCGAGATCTGGACGGGTCCCTACGATATGAGCCCCGACGAATTCAAAAAGGAGATGGCTCGCCTCTGGACCGAAGTGCGGCCGCTCTACGAGCAGCTGCACTGCTACGTACGGGCCAAGCTCCGCAAGCAATACGGCGAGGCCAAGATCGGCAAGGGCAAGACCCCGATTCCGGCGCACCTCCTCGGTAACATGTGGGCCCAGGAATGGGGCAAGCTCGGGTCGATGCTGGAACCCTACAAGGGGAAGGGTCAGCCCGATATCAGCAAGCAGCTCGTCGCCAAAAAATACGATGCCAAGAGGATGGTCGAGCTCGGCGAGCGCTTCTTCGTTTCGCTCGGCATGGCCTCGCTTCCCAAAACCTTCTGGGACCGGAGCATGTTCACGAAGCCTCGCGATCGCGACGTCGTCTGCCACGCGAGCGCGTGGGACATCAACATGGCCGGGGACCTCCGCATCAAGATGTGCATCAAAATCGACGACGAGGACCTGGTCACGATCCACCACGAGCTCGGACACGACTACTACTTCCAAGCCTACGATCATCTCATCCCGCTGTTCCAGGGCGGTGCCAACGATGGTTTCCACGAGGGCATCGGCGACACGCTCGCGCTCAGCGTCACGCCTTCGTACCTCACGAAAATCGGGCTTTTCGACAAGGAACCCGCGCGCAGCAAGGAGGCGGACATCAATCTCTTGATGCAGCGCGCGCTCGAAGGCATCGCGTTCTTGCCGTTCGGCAAGATGATAGATGAGTGGCGCTGGGACGTGTTCACCGGGAAAACACCGCCCTCCGAATACAATGCGGCCTGGTGGCGGCTGCGCGCCAAGTATCAAGGCGTCGCTCCGCCTGCGCCACGCTCGGAAGAGGACTTCGACCCCGGCGCCAAGTACCACATTCCCGCCAACGTCCCCTACACGCGCTATTTCATTGCGCGCATATTGCAGTATCAATTCCACCGCGCGCTCTGCAAAGTCTCCGGTTACGAAGGCCCGCTCCATCGCTGCTCGATTCATGGCAGCAAAGAAGCAGGACAAAAGCTCGCCGCGATGCTCAAGCTCGGCCGGAGCCGTCCGTGGCCCGATGCACTCGAAGCGCTCACCGGAGAGCGGCGCATGGATGCCACGGCGATCATCGATTACTACAAGCCGCTGACCGATTGGCTTTCCGAGCAGAACAAGACCGAGACCTGCGGCTGGGATTGAACGGCAGCCCCCTTTTTCTTCATCGAACAATCGGTTATCGGTGTCGGATGCCGCTCATCCAAATCTTCACGTCCGCACCCCGTCCGGCTCCGGAAGCGCAGCATGCTCTGCTCTGGGGGCTTTCGCGCGCACTGGCTCGTCATTTCCAGAAATCCGAACAGTGGGTCATGACGTCGCTGGTGCCGGATCTCGCGATGACCTTCGGCGGTACGAGCGATCCTTGTTGTTTCGCGGCGGTCAAGAACGTCGGCCAGCTTCCGCCGGCGCGCGCCGTCGAGATGAGCGAGGACCTATGCAGCCGACTTGCAGACGGGCTCGGCATCGCCAAAGCACGAGTCTATCTCGAATTCACCGAAGCCGAGGGCCGGCTCTGGGGTTGGAACGGGGAGACGTTCGGGTGAACGCGGGAATGCCCGACCTACATCGCCCTCTAAGTAGCCGGTGGGCGAAAGATCGACATCGAATGCCGAATGTCGCAAGATAGTACACGGTACGGTGGCGATGCCTTCGGGCGTGCGGGGACCATGGGCCACAATTCGATGAAGCCAGCGGCGATCTTGATCGTCGACGACAATCCGGCGAATCTGCTGGCGCTTGCCGCCATTCTCGAGCCGCTCGGGCACGAGATCGTCAGCGCTCACTCGGGCGCAGAAGCGCTGCGCTGCGCGTTGGAACGCGAGTTCGCCGTCGCTCTCATGGATGTGCAGATGCCGGGCATGGATGGCTTTCAGACGACGCGGCTGATCAAACGCCATCCGGCCGGCCGCCATTTGCCGATCATCTTCTTGACGGCCATCGATCGCGATACTTCGCACATCTTCCGCGGCTATGAATATGGCGCCGTCGATTATCTAGTGAAGCCTTTCGAGCCGCACATTCTGCGATCCAAGGTTTCCGTCTTCATTGAGCTCTTCATTCAGCGCGATCAGCTGAGGCAACAAGCCGAGCTTCTCCACGCCGAACGATTGGCGAGGGCGCAGGCGGAAGCAAAAATGATGGCGCGAGAGGAGATCCTCGCCATCGTCTCGCACGACCTCGGAAATCCGATCACCGCAGCGTCGACGGGTGCGGCACTTCTTCTTCGGCGCGGCGTCGCCACCGGCGACGAGGCCGTCCAAAAACAGTCGGCGATGGTGCAGCGAGCGCTCGAGCGAATGCACCGACTCGTCAACGACCTGCTCGACGCCTCGCGGATCGAGGGTGGCCGGCTGGCGCTCGACCAGCAAACGCACGAAGCGTCCGACATCGTTCGCCAGGCGATCGACGTGATCTTGCCGATCGCCACCGCGCGAACGCAGCAGCTCACATGCTCGGTGCCCGACCGTCCGATCTCCGTCACTTGCGATCGCGATCGGATTTACCAGGTGCTCTCCAACCTTCTCGGCAACGCCAGCAAGTTCACTCCGGAGGGCGGCCGAATCTCGGCGATGCTCGTCGAGCACGACGGAGAGGTCGAGTTCGGCGTCGAGGACTCCGGTCCTGGTATCGGCGTCGAAGACGTACCGCACATTTTCGATCGCTACTGGCAGGCTGCCGGTCGCAAACGAATGGGATTGGGTCTCGGACTTGCCATCGCCAAGGGAATCGTCTTGGCGCACGGCGGCCGCATCTGGGTGGAGAGCCAGCTTGGATCGGGCAGCACCTTTCGGTTCACGTTGCCCAAGGTGCGAATCGACGCGCATGACCGTGGGGCTTAGGTCCGGTTAGCGCCGAATTGCTGATATTTTGTCCATGGGCCCCTTGTCATCCTTTCTAGTGGACCGGCATACTAAAGAGTGCACCGGATGTGACCGGGCCAGAATCACGCGGGGGGGCGTCAACGCACGCCCATAGAAAGAAGGGGTAACGCCATGGAAGTCGACATGGACCGCCAACTCGAGGGCAGGTCGGTGATGGTCGTCGGCGTGGATTTTTCGGAGACGTCGCACCAGGCGGTCTCCGTCGCCTTGAACCTCGCACGCATTACGCGTGCGCCCGACCTTCATTTCATCCACGTGCTGAGGCCGGTCGCATTGACGGGGCTCAGCGATTGGTCGGGAGCCGTCGAACAATACGAGCGGGCCGTCGAAACGGCACGCCGCGAGCTCGACGCACTCTGCTCATCCGCGATCGCGAAGTACGCTCTGCGAGCCTTTGCCCACGTGCGTACGGGCGAACCCTATCGCGAGGTCGTGCAGCTCGCGAGCGACATCGAAGCCGATCTGGTGATCATCGGCACTCATTCCCGCGCGCGAATGAGCAGGTTCCTACTCGGGTCGGTGGCCGAGAAAGTACAGCGCTACGCACCTTGTCCCGTTCTTACCGTCAAGCCGAAGGAGCGCCCCCAGGCGAGCGACATCGATCCGCCTTGCCTCGCTTGTCACGAGATCCGGGTGGAAAGCCATGGCGCGCGTCTTTGGTGCGACCAGCACATGAACATGGCGCACAGCTTCTTTCCGCCTTCCGAACCGCCCCCCTACGATGGAGCGCTACCCGAGCAGGAGGATAGCTACCGCCCGAACCACAGGAACTCGCGCGGGGAAGCATGAATCGCCGCACGCACGAGTACGCTCTGCTAGTCGAAGACGATCCGGGCGTACGCGAAGGCCTGGCGGAAATCATGCGCAGTGAGGGATATCCGGTCGTCACTTGTCCCGACGCGAAGATCGCGATGGATCTGCTCATCTCGGGGGCGGATCTCCCGTGTGTGATTTTCCTCGATTTCATGATGCCCAACATGGATGGCTGGAGCTTCCTCGACGAACGCAAGAAGCGGTCGTGGCTACGCGACATCCCGGTGGTCGGGATGTCCGCCTCCCAGAAACTGGTCGAGCGAAGCGAACCGCCGGCCGGGGTCGACGATTTGTTGAAGAAGCCATTCAAGGTCGAGAGCATCTTGCGCGCGATCGAAAAGTACTTTCCGGGGCGTTCGATCGAAGCACCACGAAATCTCGGAGCAGGCGGTTAAGAGCTGCGGGGCCGGGGGGCCGAAGAGAAACGAGCTGGCGCTTCGCCTCCCCAACCCCGCAGCCCTTAGCCTCCCGCTCGAGCCCCTGCCCATCGTGATAAGATCCATGGCGTGATGCTGTTTCCCGACATCGCGGCCACCGTGGGCCGAACGCCCATGGTCGAGCTGCGGCGTATCGGCGCGGGTTTGCGTTGCCGCCTCGCGGCCAAGCTCGAATCACGCAATCCGTGTGGCAGCGTGAAGGATCGCATCGGTATTTCGATGATCGAGGACGCCGAGCGTCGAGGGGAGCTTCGCCCCGGCATGACGATCGTGGAGTGCACCAGCGGTAACACCGGTATCGCGCTCGCGTTCCTCGCCGCTGCCCGCGGCTACCGCCTGATTCTGACGATGCCCGAACGAATGTCGGCAGAACGGATTGCACTCTTGCGTTATCTCGGTGCCGAGATCGTTCTGACGCCCGGCACCCTGATGCGCGACGCGCGTTCGCGGGCCGACGAGCTGGCCAAGAACGTCGCCGGCTCGATCAAGGTCGAACAGTTCGACAACCCGGCGAACCCCGAGGTCCATCGGCGCACGACCGCGGTCGAGATTTGGGACGATACCGGGGGCCAGGTCGACGTCTTCGTGGCTGGCGTCGGAACGGGCGGAACCATCACCGGCGTCGGCGAGGTGCTCAAAGCGAGAAAGCCGGACGTGCGTATTATCGCCGTCGAGCCGGAGAATGCGGCCGTCTTGTCCGGCAAAACGCCGCGCAATCACCTCATCCAAGGCATAGGCGCCGGGTTCATTCCCAAAATTCTGAATCGCTCGATCATCGACGAAGTCATCACGGTAAGCGAAGACGCTGCATTCGCGAACTCGCGCCGGCTCGCCCGCGAGGAGGGCATCCTGGCCGGAATCTCGTCGGGAGCCGCACTCGCGGCGGCGCTCAGCGTTGCTCGAAGGCCGGAGCTCGAGGGTAAGCTCATCGTGACGATGGTTTGCGACACCGGTGAGCGTTACGTCAGCACACCGCTCATGTCGGAATTGGCTCGCCGCAGCTAAACTTACCCAACGACATCCCGGCCGGCGTCTCTTGCGCGCGTGGAGCGGAATGGGTATGGGGCGTGGGCATCGATCATGTCCAGGTCTGCCTCCCAGCCGATTGGCGCTGCCGCTTACGCGGCCATCTTCGCATCCGACGCGATCGGCGTCGTCCTCTGGAAAGGCGGCGGCTCGATCCTCGAAACCAATACGACGTTTCGTCGGATGCTCGGATATTCGGATACCAGCGCGCAGCCGATCGGTACGACCTTGGACGAGCTCGCCTGCGCGGAGCAAAAGGGCGCGCTCACCGCAACGCTACGCGAAGTTGCCGCTCGTCAGAGTTGCCAGCTGTTGGACCTCACTTGCACCGGCGAGCAGGGCAGGACCATCGCCGTCTTGGTCGCCGTGCTCGGCGTCAGCTTGCTCGAAGAGGGGGGTGTTTGTCTGTTTTTCGAGCTCGCCGGAAGTACCGCCGGCTCAGCCTCGAACACACTTGTGTCCGCCGACCTGGCGCACAAGATCAATAACCCGCTCGCCTACGCCATCGGCAATCTCAGTTTTGCAATCGAACAACTGCAGGCGCTCAGCGACATGGCGCCTCAGCTCGCTCCGGTCATCATGGCACTTCGCGACGCGCTGGAAGGAACGGAGCGGGTCCGAGTCGCCGTGCGCGATCTCAATCGCCTGCCGTCACCACCGCAGGTCGCCGAGTCTGCATCGCCGTCGCAAGAGGTGAACGACGCGCCGAAGGGAGCACGGGTTTTGGTGGTGGACGACGAGCCGCGCATCGGCAGCGCGATCGCGCGCATCCTCACGCCCGTTTACGAGGTAACAACCGTGTATACCGCGCGCGATGCGCTCGCGAAATTGGAGAGCGGAGAACGATACGACGTGATTCTATGCGACATCATGATGCCTGAAATGAGCGGCATCGACCTGTATCGAGCTCTCGAGCAGAGCGCACCCGAGGTCGCCAGACGCATGATCTTCATGACCGGTGGTCCCTTCTCGACGCGCGGCACGAGCTTTCTCGAGACGCTGTCGAATCCCAGGCTCGAGAAGCCGTTCTCTCCCGACGCACTGCGCAGCCTGATTCAGGAGGCCGTCGCGCTCGCCTCATCCCGTCGCATTACTTCACCCGCACGGTGAGGCCGAACATCCCAAGACCGTAGACCGATCCCCAGTTGGCAACGGTGTGACGGGCGAACCGAATTTCCGCACGAGGAAGGAGCGCCCCGCCGAGAACCATGGCTCCCACCGACAGCGCAGGCACGATTTCGTAACGCAGCGCCACGGATGCATACGCCATCAGCGAAGTCGCGGAATCGGTTTGACCCACCAGATCCGTTTGACCCTCGAGGGGTGCTCGGGGCGTCCCGGTGACTCGAAGCACAGAAACGCCCCCGCCGGCTGCCGCTTGGAACTGGAATTTCGCCTGGGGAGCCCGAAGGCGGAAGCTCGGCCCGACCCCGCCGAGAAAAACCGCCACCGACGCGCTCCCATCGCTGGTTTGAAACCGCGGAGTTTCGAGGGGGACGAGCGCGAAAAGCGAGACGCCCCAGTCGTCCAGCGGCCAGACGTTCACACTCGGAACGAGCGCGAACGTCTTGCCTACGCCTCCGGGGCTCGCAACGACGCCGGCGCCGAGGCCAAGCTCGAGCCTTGCGGGCGGCGGCGGAGCCGGCACGGGTGGTAGGATGTCCGGCGTCAGCGGAGGAGGAGCCGTCTTTCGTTCGGGCGGTGGCGGCATTCGTGCGAGCTGCCGTCTCGTTTCGATCTCACGCAGGCCGGCACGAAGCAACTCGACGGCACGAATCGCGAGAATGCGCGGTGACCCCTGCGTTGCGTCGACGCCCCGCGTCACGAACGAGCCGATCTCCACGTCGGCCACCCACACTTCCAGTCGCCGGCCCTCTTGGGAGGTGCGGATCACGGCGGTGATGTCGTCTTCGCGCGCGAGCTTGAGAATGTTGGTGCCGAGATCGAGCTCCGACAAATGCTCGAGTGCAACCACCTCGAATCCGAGCGTCGCCAGCTCCACGCGCAGCTGGCGGGTCAGAGGGCTCTCGGGGGCTTCCACCGCCACCCGAGGGTTGGCTGCCAACGCCCAGGTGGCGTGTAGCGCCATCGCGAGGATGAACACCCCACAGCGAACGGAGGCTGGCCTCACCGATTGGACGCTAGCAGACCCTCAGGTTTCAGTGGGAGGTGAGCCGCTGGGCGTAGTCCCGGTGCGGCCCATTGGGGTAGACACTCAGATATTTATGGGCCGTCGCTTCGGCCCTCTCGTGCCACCCCAGACGCTCCTGGGACTCCATGAGCCGACCGAGCGCCTCGGGAGCCAGCTTTCTCGAGCCCGGCTCGCGCAAGTACTGCACGAACCACCTCGCCGCTTCGGCATGCTGGCCCTTCTCGGCGTACGTCGTGCCGAGCTTGTAGGCGGCAATGCTCGCGGCCTCGCTCGTCGGAAAGCGCCTGCGTGCAATCAGGAGAACTCGAATCGCGCGCGTGGGCTGCTTGGCGATGCGAACCAGGTCGTACAGCTTCATCAGGTCGTCGGGGCCGCTCGCACGAGCGACGCTGTCGAACCCGAGCCGATCGACCAGCTCGAGCGCCTTGTCGTAGTCACCCTGTCGATACAACGTGATCCACTGAGCCGATAAATCCCCCGGTGAAGCCGAGCGAGCATTCTCGGGCCCCCGCAGGTCGGCCCCTTCGGCCGAGGGCATTTCGGCAGGCGGAACGTCGGTGAGCGAGGCTTCGGAATCGAGCGTATGAATCGTCGCCCGGCGCTCCCGCAGTGAAACCGTGAGCCGCTGCTCGGTGGAGACGCTCTGATCGTCGGCGAGAACCGGACCACTCACTTTGACGGTCCCGCGGCGAACCTCGACTTCCAGATTCTCCAGATCGGGATCCCAGGCGACATCGAACTCGGTTCCCACCACTCGTACGAGATAAGGCCCGGCGCCGATCGTCCAGTCAGCGAAGTTGCGATGCACCACGTTGGCGCTGATGCGCCCCGTTTCGAGGCTGAGGCTCGCCCCGTGCCGGCTGAGAGCCGCCACCCGCGCACGGGTTCCGGGCGAAAGATCCATGGCGGTGCCGTCGGAAAACCGCAGCGGCACCGGCAGCTCGGCTTCGGCATGAATCCAGCGGTTCTCCACGCCGGAATCTTGTCCGTTGCCCACCGTGAATTGCACCTTTCTCGTCAACGGGAGCACCAGCAGAAGAATGATCGCCGCTGCCGCCGCGAGCCCGGCCCCGAAACCCGCCCACATTTGTTGGCGCTTTCGACTGCGGACGCTGCGCACGCGATCGATCAGCAACCGAATCTCGGGTTCGATCGGCCTGTCTGCCCGTGCCAACCGCAGTGTCTCCCGGACGTCGGATGCAAGCTTGTTGGTTGCCCCCGAATTCACAGTCCACCTCCCGTGTAGAGGTCCTTCAAAGCGGGATCGAGTTCGACCAAGTTTTGAAAACGTCGCCGAGCTTTGTTGAGCGTTCGCTTGATGGTCGATCGCGAGACCCCGCAGACCTCGGCGATTTGTAATAACGGCATCTCGTCGATCAACTCGAGCGTGAGTGCGATGCGCTCGTCGGTCGGAAGTTTGGCGAAGATGTTGTAGGCGCGTTGCAGCGCTTCGAGCTGCTCGTGCGAAGCGGCACCCGACCAAGCGACATCCGGCGGCGACTCCGAATTGGAAAAGAAACGACGCCAAACCCGGCGCCGACGAATGAGGCCGCGCGCCGTGTGAATCGCGATCTTGACGAGCCATGCCTGCAGCATGTTGCTCGTCCCGCGGAATCGGGACGCGCCCGCGATCGCGCGAACGAAGACCTCCTGCACGAGATCGGGCAGGTCGTCGTCGGGCCCCATCACCCGCTCCAGCACCTCGGTGACGCGCACATGATGGCGGCGGAAGAGCTCGGCTTGCGCGTCGGCCCGGCCCATCTTGAGGGCATCCAGAAAGTCCTCCTCGCTACGGAAGAAAGCCGGAGTGTAGACGGCGCCATAGCTTCGGGAACTGTTCGGCTCTTCGGGTTTCGATATGCGCGGCAACACAGTGATAAGTGTTCCGAAAGGGCGCGAATGGGTCTAAAAAAGATGCAAAACGCCGTCCGGGCTTGAACCACGTGACTTTGCATGGCTTTCGTGCGCCGTCGAAACACGCGCAAAAACCCCACCCCGGACGTCCGTGGTGGGCAAAAACCTCCTTGAAACTACTGCGTCGGCTCCCGGTCTAGCGAATCCAGAGCAGCTGGCGGATCGGTTCTGCGCGCATCGGACTGGAGTAGAAGGTGTGGAAGTTACCCCAGCCCTGGCCACCGTGGTTGCCGGAGCAAGCGCGATAACTAGGCGAGGAAGAGCTCCGCGAATAGCGGCACATGTTCACCCGCTGGCCGAAACGAGCCCCTCCGTCCCAATCGCAGTCGTGCGGAGCATTCGCCAAGAGTGAGTTCGGATCCTCGTTCTTGACGTTCAGAAGAGCATGCTGGTTGAGGCCAACATGGATGAACTCCCGGCAGCCCCACTGCCGATCGTCCGGGTCGGCGCGATCGTCGAAGTAGGAAACCAGCGCGTCGGGCCCTTTGCCGATCGTGATCCCGATGCCCTCACCCCCGTTGGCCCCGAAGAGGTCCTTCGCGCTGGTCTGGGGCCCGACGTTGGCCGAATAGCCAATCTTCAGGTCCCCAACTTCGCTGGTGCGAATCTCTTCGAAAGGCACCTCGACGTAGGCCTGATACTTGGAGCGACCACGGCGCGAAACCAAGTCGAAAAATTCGGCGGCCTCGAGCGTCTCGTTCGACCACAGGGGATCGAAATAGTCGAAGTTCCAATCGAGCGCGCGCATGATGAGCGTCCATCCACCGCGGTCGGTCGTCATGTCGCAGTAGGCGATGTAGGGCGCACCCGACTTGGAAAGCAGCCAATAAAAGCCGGTCCGTGCGGGGCCTGCGGCGAGCAAATCTTTGCAGCTGTGATCGGCGGCAGACGTCGCTTGGGCCACGTAGGCCTTGCAGTCGGTGGTGCAGCTACCGAGCTGGCCGTCGTTCAGTAGGTCGTCGCACACCTCTTGGGCCGCCCGATTGACGACGCCGTCGCCGCATTCGACGACGGTGCAGTCGGCATCGCAGGTCGCCGACTCGCCTTTGGCGTCGCACTGCTCGATCGGAGTCTGCAGGTTGCCATCACCGCAGGATCCGATGATCTCGGTGCAGTTCTTGCCACAATAAAGAGGATCGGCATCGCAAACTTCCGGTGACGTCACGACGCCATCCGAACAGTACGCCTTCAGCTCGAACGAGCAGGTGCTGTCGCAGCCAAAGCCAGGCGTAGGGTTCTCGTAGTCGTCGCAGAACTCGTCGCCGTCCCGATAGCCGTCGCCGCAGACCGGAATCAGGCGGCCTTCCGGCGCATCGATCCCGCTGTCGGTGCTCGCGCCCTGCGAAGCTTGAACGATGGGGTCGGCAACCGGACTGCATCCAACCACCAGGAAAGCCCAGACGCCCCCGGCGGCCCCCGCCAAAACCCGTACCCGACCGCGCATTCTTGAGCCCCCGCCCCGAAACGGCACGGCCTTCCGAATCGCAACGTCCGATAGAGCCGACTCTTTCAAACTGATCGCCGTTTTAGCACGGAACGGCAAACGAGGGTTCCGGGGGGAGGGTGCGACCGAGCGCGAGCGGCATGAAGCCGGCCGAGCCGTCGTGGACGACCTCGAGCCCCGCAAGATCGAATGCCCTCGGTGCTCGCGCAAAGCGAATCGGTTCGGCCGGGGCGTAACCTGGTTCGACAACTACACCCCACGCGCGACAGCGTTTCATGCGAGTTTCAGGGGAATTGCTGGGACGTGATTGACGACATCTCATTGCTGATTCTTCGTATTGACGAATCAACGCGCGTTTGCGATTGCTTTGAGAGGATGCTGGAGCGAAGACCTCTCGCGGGGCGGGTGATTGCCGTTCCGGAGACGCGAGAGCTCGAGAAGCTGACGGCGATGTTGGAGGAAAGGGGGGCCACCGCACTGCGCTACCCGCTCGTGCGAATCGTCGATGCTCCGGATCGCATGGGCGTCATGGCCTGGCTCAGAGATTTTGCCGCGGGCGCTTTCGACGACCTCATTCTGATGACCGGCGAGGGTCTCTCCCGCCTGCTCGCGTTCGCGCGGAGGGCAGGGCTCGACCGCGAGGTCATCAAGGCTCTCGGCGAGGTGCGCACGATCACGCGAGGGTCCAAAACGTCGCGCGCCTTGCGCGAGATCGGTTGTTTGCCCCACATCATGGTCGAGCTGCCGACGACCGAAGGCATCATCGACGCACTCGGCGATCAGGATTTTGCAGGGCATACGGTAGGACTCCAGCTCGCCGGTCAGCAGCCCAACGAGAGGCTCGCGCACTATTTGACCGGGACCGGCGCGCTGGTGCGCGCGGTCGCGCCTTACATGTACGAGCCCGGTATCGATCATGAGCGCGTCCTCGAGCTGATTGGTCGCTTGGCAGACGGCTCGGTGGACACGATTGCCTTCACCAACAGCGCTCAAGTCGAACGCCTCTTCGCGGCTGCGCAAGCGGTCGGGAAGCAGGATCTACTTCGGTCCGGCCTTTCTCGCAGCCGCATCGCCACCATCGGCCCGGTCGCAGCCAAGGCGCTGCGGCAGCGGGGTTTCCGCATCGACATCGTTCCGACGAGCTCGTTTTTCATGCGTACGCTCGTCAACGAAATCGTCTTCGCGCTGCGGCGGCCTAGGCACTTTCGGGACTCGCAGCCTGCTGCAGCGCGAATTCTTCGAGCGGTACGACGTCGTGAAAGGGACGATAGTCGATGACGCGCGTGCCGTCTTCCAGGATCGTCAGTACGTCCGCGAACTGAGCACCCACGACGATGTCGGAAAGGCGATAGCCGCGGCGGGCGTGGACCGTCTGGGCGAAGGTTTCATCGGTGCCCATCAGCGACAGAAAGAGCTCGGCTTTGCGTGCGCGTAGGCGCGCCAACGCGTCGGCACCATGAAAAGGGCTCTCTTCGCCGATCCTGTGCATCGCGGTCCAGGTCATCAAAAAGAGCGGATTACGATCGCGAACGAGCGACAGCTCCATCGGCCGGCGCATCACTTGCCCTTCCGGCGTCGTTTCTTCGACGAGCAGAATGACCCTCAATTGTGCCTCGAGGATGGTGTTGCGCCGCCAATTAGCCATTCGAAACATGAGGTGAGGCACGCCGTCGCGAGGGGCAATCACCGCCTTGTCTGCAAAGAGCACCCGCGCCGTCGGGCGCGAAAATTTGGCGAACGTGATCCCGGTCACCAACGCCACACCGAGCATCGCCACGATCGCCTCGAACGTGACCATGATGTGACCGAACAGCGTCGCCGGCGCCATGCCGCCGTAGCCGATCGTTGCCATCGTCTGAACGCTGAAGAAGAAGGCGTCTTGAAAGGATCCCTCGCGAGCATTGGCAATGGATCCCGACTGCATGAGGTAACCGACGGCGAAGAGCGCATTGGCGGAGATGAAGGCCAGCGCTACGAGCGCGAAGAACAACCACCACGAGCTGGTGAGCACGGAATGATAGAGATCGTCGTACGGAGCCCGTTTGCGGCCGATCGTGCGAATCGCGAACGTGTTGCTGACTTGGGGCGGCGAGGGGGTTGTCTTGGCTACTTGGTTCATGGCTCTCATCCGAGCGCGTCCTTATCATTGGGAAGCTGGATCTGCGAGATCCAGGTTCGTATCGGCAAGGAATGTGCATAGCGCGAGAGGATCAGTGCGGTCATCGCCAGATGGCGATCGGATGAGCCCCGATCCCGATCGTCGTTGTCCGAAGTTTTCAGCTCGAGTGTCAAATTCCCTCGTCAAACGGCTCGTCGGCCCGACGGAGACAGGATCCAGAACATGTCGACATCCGCCCGTTCTCTTCTCGGCTCCCTCTCCCTTGCGGTCGCGGTAGCCTTTGGCCATGCGTGCAGCGATGACACCGGAGGGGCCGCCGCCCGAGGAGAGACCGGCGGCGCCGGCGGCGCGACCACCGGCAGTACGTCGACCGGGACGGGAGGCCGGGGATCCACGGGTAGCACGGGCGGCGGCACCACATCGACGGGCACGACCACCAGCGGATCCAGTGGCGCCACGAGCGGCTCCGGCGGCAGCAGCACGGGCTCGGGCGGCAGCAGCGCGGGCTCGGGGGGGCTCGGGGGGCAAGGAGGAACGATCGGCTCCGGCGGCAGCGGTGGTGGTTTCGGAGGCGGCGGGCCGGCCTGCGGATGGTCGGGAACGTACACAGGACCTCTGCTCGGCAAG
>DASWDH010000114.1:0-2066 GCA_036395495.1 Polyangiaceae bacterium | reverse complement strand
AGTAACACAACGCACCGGGCCGAAGGCCGCGCCGAGTAACACAACGCACCGGGCCGAAGGCCGCGCCGAGCACCACAACGCACCGGGCCGAAGGCCGCGCCGAGTACACAGCCCAGGCAGCGGCACGTTTGCCGCAGTTCTGTCATGGACAGCGCTGCGAACCTACGACTCCGCTTCCATCTCCGCAGCGGATACCGTACTTGCGCATGAGTCGCTTCAGCGCGTAACGACTGCTGAGGCCGAGCTCGCGCCACGCGTGCTCCTGTACGCCCCCGTTCCGCTCGAGGCATTCAGCGATTTCTTGGGCCGTCGGTGCTCCTCGCGATAGGGCGATCCTTTTCTCGTTATCCGGTGTCTGGGTGCGTGCTGCGTCGCCCACGGCATCGCTCAAGTCGAGGCGATCCCCGTCTTTGGCCAGCTCGCGCCACAGGAGCGCATCGAGCTCTCGGACGTGGGTCGTGTACCGATGCGTCACGAGGAATCGCATGAGGCGTGGCGTTAGACGAGGAGACCGAGCCGTGAGCTTCGAGTCTTCGTGGGCTGCCTGCTCGAGCAGGTGACGGACAAGCAACGGTATGTCCTCGCGACGTTCGTTGAGGCCGGGCAACCGCAATCGAAGCTTGAATCGTGCCGCGAGATCCGAACGAAGTCGATCGATCGAGCGGGCAGTGGCGCCGATGAGCCGAATATCGGCGGTGCGCGGGCGTGCTTCACCGAGCCGCTGGTACTCGCCATTCTCGTCGAGCACACGCAGAAGATGCGCCTGCAGATCGAGCGGAAGCTCCCCTATCTCGTCGAGAAACAACGTCGAACCGTGTGCCTGGCCCACGAGGCCGGGCCGTTCCGGGCTGCCCGCGTTGGGATAGTTGGCGATGTTGCCGAAAAGCTCTGCGTCGATGAGGCCTGGAGGAAACACGGCGGCATTGCGGGCCACCAGGGGTCGCCGATGGCGATCGGAGAGTGCATGGATTCCTTGCGCTGCGAGCTCCTTGCCTGTGCCGCTCTCCCCGAGCAAAAGGACGTGGGCCGAGCGAGCAGCTAGGAAGGCCATGCTCTCGCGAAGCTGCCAGGCGGCGGGACTCTCTCCGACGATCCCGTGAGGGTCGGCGGTGCCGAACGCGTGTGACGCCGACGCGAGCTTGAGCCTGTCCCCCGTCGTCCGCTCCACACAAACAAAGAGAAGCTGGTTTTCAATCTCGAGCGTCTGGCCAGGTCGGATGACGGCGCGGGATACGCTTGTGCCGTCGTCGACGATCAAGCGGCGCTTGCCGATGTTTTGCACCTCGATGCGGTCTCGCTCCCCGCGCAGGAGCATCTGCGCTCGCGAGATGTAGGGGCTGTCGAGAGGCTTTCTCTCCAGCGAGCCCGGCCGCTCGCGCACGAGCTTGAGGCGGCCTGGCTCCTCTTTGGTCGAAGACTCGCGCCCGAAAACCCAACCCGATGATGGAGTACTTGCCGAGACGCGGAGAACCTCACCCCAGTGATCGCCGCTGGCCGACCAGCAGACGGCGAGTGCCAGAATTCGATCCGGTGCGCGACCGCCGGAAGAAGGGAGGCTGGGGTCGAGGGTCGTGCAGTCGAGCATTGGGCGGATTGTAGTCCACCTGCTCGGCTCGTTGTCGAGACGCTAATTACCCCTGCTCGGAAGTTCGGCGGCGGCGGCCGCTTCGTGGTCCCGATCCGAACCGAACTTCATGGGAACGACGATGTTTCCGTCGCTGCTCGTTCGCGGTGCGAACGAACCGCGGCGTGCAACCCTCACGAGGCAATCGACCACCATTCGGTCGAGACCGCTCCCTCCCTCGGGCGTCACGCTCGCCGGCCGCCCGCGCCCGTCGATCCGGAGCACGAGCCGGATCGTGCCTCCCTGATGCGGGTTGTTCCACAACCCGATCTGGTAGCACTCGCGAAACGACTGTCGCATGCCGGCAATGACGTCTTCGTCGTTGCTCGACTCAATGCTCGCAGCGACTCTCGGTCGCGCCCGCGCATGCGACGGCGCCGCGATGGGCTCCTGCGGCGGCGGAGCATTTGCCTCGCTTCCGCCGCATGCGAAAGCGGACGAA
>DASWDH010000113.1:0-4949 GCA_036395495.1 Polyangiaceae bacterium | reverse complement strand
TCGGTGTTGCGGAGCGAGGCTGGCCAGGGCGTCGCGGCTCGTTTCGTATATCGGGGTGATTCCGACGGCCTCGCCGTAGTTTGCGTTGGGTCGGCGCCGAATCTGCAGATCGTGATCTGCCGATGCCAAGACTGCGGCAGTTAATGTTAGCGACCGGCTCAGGTCTCGTTGTAGCGCACCGCCGCACGATCGTTCAGCACGGTCAGCCAGGAAGGAGCGAGCTTCGGCGCAACATGTCGACCTTCTCGTGCTTCGCCGAGCGCGCCGGCGGGCGGGGGCAAGAGGCGGTTCACCCACGCGAGCGCGTGGTTGATGAAGCCGGGCGCCAGGCCGTGGAGAGCCGAGCCGAGTTTCGCCTGCCACGTCAGCACGAGGTGGGGGCTGCGGCGAACGCACGCTTCGACAATCTTGCCTGCCGCGCGGCGCGCGCTCATCGACAAAAGCGGAGACGCGGCCGCGATGCTGAAAAGAGCGTGCTCGCGCGATTGCTGTCCACGGAAAAAGGCGTGATCGACGCTTCCGGTGCGCATCAGACCTGGGCACACGGTCGTCACGGCTATCCCCTCTTTCGCGAGCTCGGCGTGCATTCCCTCCGACAGGCCCTTCAGCGCGAACTTGCTGGCGCAGTAAGGGAGCATCTGGGGAACGCTCACGATCCCTCCAATCGACGAGATATTGACGATACGCCCCTCGCGACGCGCCCGCATCGCCGGGACCACCTCGCGGATGAGCTCGAGCGGCGCCCAGAAGTGGACGGCGAGCGCACGCTCGTACGATTGGTCGCTCATCTGCAATCGATATCTCCGAACGTATCGCGGTGTAATGCTAGGCAACGCGGGTACCGGCATCTTTCGATCTCGATCCGTAGCCCGTCGAGTTCCGTTCAGCGCGAGAAATAACCGTGACACGACTGCAGCTTTGACGAATTCGGCCTTCGCGAGCCTCGGTTCGCACCTCGGGAGCTTCGCTGAGAACCTATTGCGTGCTAACAACTACGAACCAACCGAGTGTTTCTTTGTCTCGATTGAATGCGCCTCGAGCTCACTGGAGGTGACGAATGAGTCGACTTTTTTGGAGCGTGATTCTGTTTGCGGTACCCGTGGCCATCGCGGGCGCCTGCGGCGGCGACGACAATGGACCCGGCTCCGCGGGAGCGGGGGGATCCGGCGGCTCGAGCACGAGCTCGACGACCACCACGACCACCACGACCACCGGTTCGGGCGGATCAGCGGGTTACTGAAAGCTCTCGCGCAGCGGGCCACAGTCGGCGTGCGCCGGAAGCCGGACCTCAGCTGTCCTGGCGGCGAAAAATTCAATCCTCGCGCCCCACCCGGTTTCGGTTGCTTTATTGACTAAGGTTCAATATGCTCTGCCGGTGCGACGTGCTACCTCGAGATCGGCTTTGCGTCGGAAACCGTGCGCGCACGTGAGCGGAATCGCATCGAGCGAAGGAGGCCCCCCCATGCAATCAGTTTCATTTCTGCGGAAAGCTCAAGCGTTTGGCTCGATGGTGGCGGTGGTCGCAGCTTTGGGAGTCTCGCTCGGCTCCCCCGCCTTCGCCGACGCTCCCGCGGCGGGACAGCCCGCGGCCACGCAGACGGCGAGTAGCGCCTGGGAGAAGCTGGGCGATGACGACGGGATCACCGTCTACCGACGTGAAATTCCCGGGAGCTCGCTCATCGCATTCAAAGGCGAAGGTGTCGTCAACGCGTCGATCATCCGCGTGGCCACCGTTCTCACCGATTCGTCGCGCGCGACGGAATGGGTGGACAGCCTCGCCGAATCGAAGATCGTGCGGACAGTCAGCGAAACCGAGACCATACACTACGATCACATCGCCACGCCTTTCGTGCTGAAGGATCGTGACTTCGTCAGCGACTGCAAACTGGAGTTCGATCCGGCGCGCAAGATGGTGACGCTGAGGATCCAAGCGGTGAACGATCCGCTCGCACCCCCCACGAAATACGTACGTGGAGAGCTCATGCACAGCTCGTTCACCATGACCTCGCTCGACCATGGAACCAAGACGAACGTCGTCGCCGAAATTCACGCCGACCCCAAGGGTTCGGTCGCGCACTGGATCGTGAATCTTTTTCAGAAGCGCTGGCCCCGCAACACCATTACTCGACTTCGAGCCCAGGTGGCCAAGCCGGATATCCAGGAGCATCCGCGGCTGAAAGCAGCACTCACCGAACACGGATATTTGAATTAGACAACACCGTGCATCCATAGGGCATTGTTATTTCGGCGCCCAAAGGGTGGTACGACGACTGACCACCCAGTTCTGTCCGTAGTATGCGGATGTGGTCGAATACGGGGAGTGACGCGTGGCCCCAAAAGCGATAAAGTGAGCCGATGAGTGCGCCGGAACGCTCCGGTGGGCGGTCGCAGAGACCGCCCCTGCCACAGCCTTGGTCGGAAACGTCCAAGCGACGGACGACGTCCATCCGCCCAAGCGTTTCGGCGCCGAATTTTGCCGATCTCGACGACGAGGAGACGGTCACCTACGACGCGAGGCAAACGCCTGCGGTCTCGTTGCCCGCGCTTCGCGCCGAGTGCGTCGATGCTTTGGGCGACGATGACTTCGAGTTCGTTCCGGCGGCGAAGTCCGGCGTCGAATCGAACATGCATCGCATCGACGCCAACCAGATCACCGACGACCTCGCGCCGCCGGACTCCAATGTCCGACCTTCTAGGCCTTCTCAGGTCCCAAGCGAACATCTGCGTGGCTCGCCGTCGAACCGGGGAGAACGGGTCAGCGCGTCGGCTTTCCTGACCCAATCACGGTCCGCGCCGTCCGAATCGCGAAATGGCCGCCTGCGCGTGGGAATGTCGAGCAACCCGCCGCAAACCGTTCCGGCGGCGCGCCGTGCGTCGGTCGAGCACTCTTTAGTCGCCAAGTTCGTGTTCGTCACGATTCTGGCGGCGGTGTTGACGTTCGTCGCGATGCAAATCTCGATTGCGCGCAACCTGCCGTGGCTCGATCCTCGACCCTTGCTGGCCGAGCTATGGAAGCTCATCGCGCAGAAGATCCCCTGGGAGAGCCTCCCCAAGTTGCCAAAGTTCTGAATCGAGTCGGTCTTCGATTCAGTGGGCGTGGGTCGCCGGACGAACCGCTTTGTGCCGAGTAGGCGTGCGCCGCCGGGGCGCGACGGTCTGAGCCGGTCGGGCGGTCGGCGCGGCAGCCTGCGGCGCGGCCGCCGTTTCTGCTGCTGGCGCCGCAGCCGTGGGAACGTCTGCCGCCGGCTGCGACGTCGGCATCGAGGGTGTCGTCGACAGCTCGGCCGTTGCGTCGCCGCTGCGATGCTCCAGCGCGCGCCACCCCGCGAGAACCAGGATCGCGCCGCACCCGGTGAGGACGAACCCCACGATCACCCGCATGGCGATGAATCGGGAGCGCGAAATCGTCGGTACGTCGGACACGACGGAAAGGGACTCCAGCGGATCATCGGGCGAGCTATCGATGATCTGAACGTCGAAAGGTGAGGCAGCAGCGGCGACCGATGGCGGCGGCGCGGATGCTGCCAGAATGTCGTCCGGCGCTTCCTCGTGGATCGCTGCGTCGTCGGGGAGAAACTCCCCTTCCTCTTCGACCGAGCGTGGTTGCAACGTCGACGGTGGCGCGCTCAATGAGAGCGGGGGCGGCACCGATGTTCCGCCATTGGCAACCGATGGAGGCAGAAGCTCCGATGGTGTCGATGTGGTCGGCGGAGGAGCGAGACGCGGAGGCGGCGGCGGCGGCTTTCTGACGCTCGGACGCGCCGACGGTCCGGCTTTCCAAGCGGACAAGGCCGACACGCTGCTCACCTGGCGTGTCGCGTACGGTGCGGGAGGTGCGGAGCTCCTGGCCAAAGCTCTCCTCATGGGCGTCGTACCCGACGTGGGGCCGTCGGCATCCGACTCTAGTTTGGGTCTCAAGGTGATCTTCTCGATTGGATTCATCATGTCACCAACGCTGTTCCTCTTGCCGCGGCGGGCGAACAACGAAGCCCCCACCATGACTGCCTCGCATGTTGCGGCTCTCTTTATCAATTATGAGAGCGGCGCCGCGCCTTTTCGATGTCAAAAATAGGTACCGCTCTGGTCGAGCTTCTGACCAGCGTTTCTTGAGCTTGAAAACCCACGGCCTCACACAGGGGCCCCACAATTGCGAATAGGACCGTTCGCCCCGCTACGCGGCCGTCAACATCCGCGGACCTTCATCCGTGATAGCAACCGTGTGTTCGAAGTGCGCTGACAAGCTTGCATCGGCGGTCACCACGGTCCAGCCGTCGTCGAGAATGCGCACCTCGGACGTCCCCGCGTTCAGCATCGGTTCGATCGCGAGCACCATTCCTGCCTTGAGCCTGAGCCCGTGACCGGCGGGGCCGTAGTTCGGCACGGCGGGAGGCTCGTGCATGGCTCGACCGATACCGTGGCCGACGAAGTCGCGCACGACCGAGTACCCATGGTGCTCGGCGCAGCTCTCGATGGCCGCGCCGATGTCTCCCAGCCTACGACCAGGAACGCTCTCCTGGATCGCCCGCTCCAGGCACTCGCGCGTGGCCGACAAGAGGTCGCGCGCGGCTGCGCTGATAACGCCGACGGCGACGGTGCGAGCAGCATCGGCGCAGTAGCCGTCCTTGTAACAAGCAAAGTCGACCCCCACGACGTCCCCTTCTCGCAGAACCTCTCGGTCGTTCGGGATTCCGTGCACGACGATGCGGTTCACCGACGTGCAGAGCACGGCCGGGTAAGCCGGTCCGCCGCCCTGACGATATCCGAGGAAGGCCGAGATCGCTTTCGCCCGCGCAAGCTCGCGCGCCGCGATGCGATTCAACTCACCGGTGGTGACGCCGGGAACCCACGCACTCTCGACGGCGTCGAGCACACGGCTGACGATGCGCCCGGCTTCACACATTTTAACGATCTCGCTTTTACTCTTGAGAACAATGCCCATGACGTCCACA
>DASWDH010000112.1:0-2343 GCA_036395495.1 Polyangiaceae bacterium | reverse complement strand
GGGATGCGCGATGCCCATAAGCCGGCCATCGCCATGATGTAGCCGCCCACGAATCCAGCCAGAACGACACCGGCGAAATCGACTTCCCGCCAGCTCAGCATGCCGCCGCCATGTCGTTTGAGATCTACCGCAAGTGCGGCTCGCTCGAGCCGAGCTCGGCCATTGGACCGAGCTCGGCTCGAGCCGAACCCGCAACGGCGCGGGTTCGCTGCCTACCAAGACGCTACTTCGTCACGCAGAGACTTCCCGAACGACATGCGGACAAGCGGCTGATCGCATCGAGCGGATTGCCGCAGTCCTCGGTGCGGATGGACTGCAGACAGTCGTTCAGCTGTTTCTCGCTGATGCCGCCGGGGCAGTCCTTCGCATTGATGTCATCGCGCTTGTCTTCCTTCATCTTGGCAACGCATTCATCGCGCGTCGCGTACTTCTCCTTCACGCCGACGTTCTTGCAGCGAACCTCGCGATCGCAACGTGCGGTGGCGAAGCTCGCCACCGCCGACGCGGGCGTCGCCCTCGCGCCGGGCTCGGTCGGCCCGCCACCGATGGACCGAGGCTCATGCGTCGAACGTTCCCCCTGGTAGGGTGTGCGCTCTTCGGCCCGACGCTCTTCCGCCCGACGCTGCTCCGTCGCGGACGGCTCATTCACCCCCACGGGCGTGCCCACATTGCGTCTGTTCTCGTCTCGGTTGCAGCCTACGATTGCCAGAGCTGCCAAACCAAATGCCAGTGCACTGTTTGTCACAGGTGCCTTCATCGCATTGCCTCCTGTTTTTGGCTCCCCCCTGTCGAGCGCGGGAGCTGCAACACCGGGGCCGTCCAAGAGCGCAGGGACTACTCAGTGCGTGCGTCTCGGGCAGACGCCGCGAGCGCATGGGACCCGCGACCGAGCCAGACGCTCAGCCGATGGCAGGCGATCGACCGCCGAACCGGGTCTGCGTGCCCGCATGAATGAGCGATTTCTTACCTGTAGAACACCGCGCATGGCCACCGGCGCAACGGTGACGTACGCTCATCGACCTCCACGTGCAGAGCCTCGTTTACAAGCGCCTTTCCGCGTTCGTGCGCCTCGGGCGGCCGGTGTTTCTGCTGGGTGGGTTCGTGCTCTACGGCCTCGGAGCAGCCGTGGCGGCCCATCGCGGGTACGCCCTGGACTGGGTCTCTTTTGCGTGGGGACAGCTCGCGGTGACGTCCATCCAATTGATGACGCACTACTCGAACGACTACTTCGATCTCGAAGCCGACCGCGCGAACACCACACCCACTCGCTGGTCGGGTGGCAGTCGCGTCCTGCCCAATGCGGAGCTGCCCCCGTGGGTGGCGCTGGCTGCTGCGCTGACGCTGGCCGGCGTGGCGGCGCTCGCCGCGGTCGTGCTCCACGCGCGAGTATCGGCCCGCGCTCCGACTTCGCTGCTTTTCGCCATGCTGATGTTGGCCTGGGAGTACAGCGCGCCGCCGCTTCGACTCCACTCCCGTGGACTCGGTGAGCTCAACACGGCTCTCGTGGTGACACTGCTCGTACCGCTCGCCGGGTTCGCGCTGCAGGCACGTCGCCTCGAGCTGCTTCCGCTGATAGCGGCGTTGCCTCTATGCTGTCTGCAATTCGCGATGCTGCTCGCGGTGGAGTTTCCCGACGAGGCGAGCGACGCCGCCGTCGGCAAGCGAACCCTCGTCGTGCGGCTCGGGAGCCGCCGTGCGTCACGGCTTTACGTGCTCGCGCTCGCTTTCGCCTACGCTGTTGCCATTGCCGCTGTGCCGGCCGGCCTTCCATCCTCGGCCTGCTTGGCTCTTCTCACTGGGTTTCCGCTCGCCGGGTGGTTGGCATGGCAAAGGGTTCGCCAGACGGACCAACGTGCATGGGGCACCGTCGCCTTCGGAACCGCCGCCCTTTTGACCGGGTCTGCCTCGCTCGAGCTTGCGGCATTTGCACGGCTCGCCCTCACCCGACAGCCTTAGTCAACGCGGTGTCGAAGAGCGCGGGAAAGCGCTGCAACAAGACGAGCAACCGACGGCGTAGTCTCGGGCGCCGAACGATCGACAGCACGGCCCGCGTCGTCAGGGCATACCGCCGAAAGAGCCGTGCTGCTTCGAGCTCGTAGGGCGCGAGGCTCGCGCGGTCTGCACCGCGAAGCAGCGCGTCGGGCAAAATGCGGGTGAGCGCCTGAGCCGAGACCAAGGAAAGCGAGATGCCGTCGCCGGTGATCGCATCGACATAGCCGCCGGCGTCACCGACGAGCGCGAACCGATCGCTCGTTCGCGCGCGGGCGGCGCGCTCGAGCGGGCCGGCCCCGCGTATTTTCGAACAGGGCGGCGCCCCTGCCAGACGCGCCGCGAGGAGAGGAA
>DASWDH010000111.1:0-2955 GCA_036395495.1 Polyangiaceae bacterium | reverse complement strand
GAGGCGATAGGTTGCTACGAGGCCACGCTTTTGGTCGAGCGCAGTCTGGCCGATGCTTTTCGCCCGCTGGTCGTCGTCGCCGCCGAGGAACGGACGCAGATTGCGCGAGCGATAGCGCGCGACAAGCTCTCGGAAAACGAGGCCCGCGCACGTCTGCGAGCTCAGCTTCCCATGAAGGACAAGATCGCCGCGGCCGACTACGTCATCCGCAACGACGGCGAGCTTGCCTCGCTCGAAAAAAGCGCCGACGACGTCCTCGACGCCATCTGTCGCAACGCGGGTATCGACCCTGCGCTCTACCCGCCCCCCCGCCGCTAAAACCTCCCCGTCTAACCCTCCCCGCCTTCCGGTCCTACTGGCGCCTAGCCTAGCTGGCTGGTTTTTTTTTAACGGGGAGGCGGGGGGACGGGGAGATTTTGTTTTCTTGTTCGGCTGTTCGTCGGCATCTTCGCTCCAGCCACCACCAGCAAGCAAAACCGCGGCAGAAGGCTTGGCCCGACCCCAAAAATCCCCGCCTCCCTGCCTCCCCGTAAAATCAACCCCATCAGGCAGCAGGACCTGATCAGTTCCAGACTAGGCGAGACGGCCAGGGGTGCGTTGGGGGCGGTCGCTCGGCGAGAGGGGCCCCTCGCGTTTCCAGGCCTGGCGCAAGAGTGCCGTGCGCGGGGGTTCGACGGGAGGTCGGTCGGAATTCCAGTCGGCAGGGAGCGGGGGCGGGGTTTTCCATCCGTCGAACCACCAGGCGGAGGAGCAGGGGTCGAGTCCCTTGGCGCCGGTCACGTGTCGTTTCCAGTTCATCAGCACGTCGACGAGACCCTGCCGGACTTCGCCCGGCGTCCGCAGAGGGCAAGCGTCGTAGCGATCGGACCACACCCGCCCACTGCGGCGCAGCACGGCATTGATCGTTCGCGCCACCCGAATCGAAAAACCGGTGATCCCACGCGAGAGGCAAATCTTGTCGTTGGCCTCGACTAGAAGATGAACGTGGTCGGCCTGCACCGAGAAGTGCACGACCCGAAACCAAGCGCGGACGGTCTCCGCGATGGCGCGCCGGATTTCCTGAAACACGGCCGGATTGCGCAAGCTCGGCACATCTTTCGCCGCGCGCAGAGTGATGCGTACGGGATGTCTCGGATCGTGGTCGAGACGTGTGCCGTGGGAGACGCCGGGACCGCCGGGCTTGGGTTTTCGGCCAGCTCCCTCGCGCTTCCCTCCCCAGGTGCCTTTCTTCTGGTGCTTCTCTGGCATCGATCTCGGGGAGCTTGCTCTTCAACCTCTGGCCCGGTCGAGCGCGGCACGCAGGGTGTTTTCGAGTAAACAGGCGATAGTCATCGGGCCGACACCGCGCGGTACGGGGGTGATCCACGCGGCGCGCTCGCACGCCTCGGTGAATGCTACGTCACCGACGAGCTTGCCTTCGTCGTTCTTGGTGGTGCCGACGTCGATCACGATCGCTTCAGGCTTGACCCAGTCGCCGCGCACGAGGCCCGCCTTGCCCACGGCGGCGACCAGCACGTCGGCCTGACGACACACATCGGGCAGATCGCGCGTGCGGGAATGCGCGATCGTCACCGTTGCATGCTCGGCGAGTAGCAGCTGTGCGAGCGGCTTGCCGACGATGTTGCTCCTTCCGACGATGACCGCGCGCTTGCCGACCAAACGCACGCCGGTCTCTGCCAAGAGGCGCATCACGCCGCGAGGAGTCGCCGATACCAATCGCGGCCGGCCGAGGGCGAGCAACCCGGCGTTGACCGGATGCAGACCATCCACGTCTTTGGCCGGCGAGACTCGATCCAAGATCACCGTTTCCGGCAATCCCCCGGGAAGGGGCAGCTGCACCAAGAACCCATCGACCTCGTCGTTTCGATTGAGCTGGTCGATGTTCGTCAAGAGCTCGTCGGCCGACGTCGTCGACGGCAAGCGGTGCAGTTGACCGCGCATCCCTACCTCGGCCGCCGCTTTCTCCTTGTTGCGCACGTAGACGTCCGAAGCAGGGTCGTCACCGACCAAAATCACGTCGAGACCGGGCGGCCGGCCGTGGCTCTCGCGAAATCGAGCGACGCCTTCGGCCACCTCGCCGCGCACTTTCGCGGCTATCGCCCTGCCGTCGAGAATCCGTGCCGCCATGCGCACCAGGGCTTAGCATGTATTTGCGCGCGCGGCGCAAGGCGATCAGGGGACCTGGATGGTCTCGAAGGTGACGAAGTCCTTGGCAACTCTGGATTCGAGCCTCTGAACCGTCGAAGCGTTCACCTTGTATTCGATCGATACCTGGGTCGACACCGGAAACGCTTGCGTCAGCGGCACATCCCGCACGATCGCCGCGCCGCGCACGTCGGTGGTTTTGAAGGGATCCATCTCCGGCGTCGTGTACGACGCGTCACCGGAGTCGTAGGCGACCGCCGCGCCGCCCGGCTGACTGGTGACCGAGACGCCGCTCAAGGGGACGTCGTTCCGCACGAAAATCAGGATCAACGTAGCCGTTCCGGCGAGGGGCGCCCAAGGCATGTTGTCAATCAGCGCCGGAGTGAGCGGCTCCCTCGGGATCGCCCGAAGTGCCACCGGCGATGCCGGCTCGACGGTGACAGGCTCGAGCGTCGGTATGATGGAACCTGTCGTGGCGGCTACGTCTTGAATCGCAAACCAGTTCGGGCCTGACGCGACCCCCCCGAGCGTACCGGCGGACGTAACGCCCATCTCGCTCGTGCTCACGAAATTCGCCGAGGGATCCAGCGCGCTCACGATGACTGGCTTGGCGTAGGTGACCGTTCCCTCGAATGTCGGCCCGGTTTGGCCGATCGTGAACGACACGGTGACCGCACCGGCATCGACGCTCGACGCCTGCGAAGCGTCGGCACTGCCATCGGCGCGCGTGCCGCCTCCGCCGATGCGCCCTGCACATCCTGGCCCCGTGCAATCGCCGAGTTGCGGAACGGTCGCGTTCTCCTTCGCGCC
>DASWDH010000110.1:0-3279 GCA_036395495.1 Polyangiaceae bacterium | reverse complement strand
TTTCGTGGGACTATGGCTGCTCCGATGCAACGATCTGGTAGCGAGGATCTGACCCAGTCATGCTAGGCGACTCGGTCAGTTCGTCGCCGCGAGCGCGCGGCTTCGCGCGATCCTCACCTCGGCTGCCTCGCGGGAAGTAACGACGCGCTTTCCGAGCGGGGCAAGCGCGACCATCGCGAGCCGTAAGTTCGCGAGCGCCCAGGCGGGAGCACCCAGAAAAATGGGCAGGATGAGCAGACACGAAGCCAGGCACAAAAGCGCGGCGGAGAGGTGTCCGAGCGCCAGCCAAACTCCCGCCACCACGAACCACAAAACATTGGCGAGCGTCGTGCCCGGAATGCGGCTCTCCCCCAGCCACCGGGCGTCGACCACCTCTTTTCCGAACGGGAAGGCCGCCACCCCGGCGAAGCGAAAGCAGGCCACTCCGAATGGGATTCCCACCACCGTCAGGTACATCAGGCATCCGGCGACGACCCACCCCAACCAGAGGAGAAATCCGCCCAGAAAGACGAACCAGATTACGTTGCCGAGAAGGACCATCGTCCGATTTCTTAGCACACGAGCGCCCGAGTGTTGTGTTACTCGGCGCGGCCTGCGGCCCGCCTGCGACGGTTGTGTTACTCGGCGCGGCCTGCGGCCCGCCTCGAATCGCGGCCAGGGGCGACCTCAGCGGCAGGGGGGGATGTAACCGTCGATGCGCAGGCCCGAGAAGACGATCGTGTTCGGCATTGCGCCGACGAAGACAAAGGCGCTCGCCTCTTTCAGCGCGGTTTCGTACGGATAGCTGGGCGGGTCGAAAATGGACTTCCAGTTTTCCTTGGCGAACGAGAAAAATTGCGATTTTTTCATTCCGCCGGTCGACGGGATCCTCGTCGCGTACTGGTTGCCGCCGTCCCAGTGCGATGCAGGGCGAACCTGCACGTACATGTCCGAGGTCGAGCTGTAGGTGAGCAGGAACCCCGACGAGCTCGAGAGGTCGGCCTGGCCGCCGAAGACGTTGCCGAGATAGACCGGAATCACGTGCCACTCGCTGTTCACGAACTCGACTTTCGCGACGTAGTGGTCTCCTTCTTTGATCAACAAGTTACCGGTCGCCGGGATCGTTCGACCTTCGCCGCTCGCTTGCCAGCTCTCCAGTCTGTCGACGGACGGCTTCGTGCACTCGGTGATCGGGAGGAATCCGCCGTCGCGCGCGCCGGCTTCTGCGCTGCCCGCCTGACCGCTGCTGCCGGATCGGCCGACGTCGCCACCATCGGGCGCGGCGCCACCACTGCCCGCAGCGCCGCTGCTCGTCGTTCCGGTGCTGGTCGACGTGGCGCCGCCGCTGCCAGACGTCGTGCTGGTGCTGCTCGACGTGGCGCCGCCGTTGCCCGTCGTCGTGCCGCTGACCATGCCCCCGCTTCCGCCGCTCGGCTCGGATCCACGGCCCATCGTCTCGCTGGAACATGCCACGAGGAAGAAGCAAGCGATCACGAGTCTGGCGAACATCGTTGCTTCTCCCTCATGGCCGCAAGAAGACAAAAGCTTCAATAAGTTCGCTGCCAGCGATCTCCAAAGCGATGGCCGAGGTTCACTTTTTCAGTTCGGCGAGCTTCTGCTTGAAATCGGCCACGTTGCTCTTGTTGATGACCTCGACGCCTGTGTCGATGATCTTGTCCGGCGGGAGGGCTGCTTTTGCGCCCTCTCCTTTGGTGGCGAGATCGTGCATCCACTTCGCGGAGAGGTAACCGAATTGGAACGGTTTCTGCACGACCGTGACCTGAATGGTCTCGTTGGCGATGGCGTTGAGTGTGCCGTCTTCCTCGTCGAATACGGCGGCCAAGATCTTGCCCTTTTTGCCGAGCGCATCGATCGCGGCGGCAATGGCCGGTCCGTTGTAGGACCAGAGCCCGATCACCAGCTTGAGATCGGGGTTGGCGTTGACGATGTCCTCGACGTTGGACCTCGCCTTGGCGCGATCGGTGTTGTCTTCGCGCTTGTCCACGATCTCGATCTTGTGGCCCGCGATCGCCGTTTGCACGCCTTTCAGCCGTTCGGCGGCGTTGTCCGCCGAGAAGGTGCCCACGAAGACCGCGGCTTTGCCACCCGCGGGCAGCAGCTTGACGATCTCGTTGCCGAGCACCTTGCCCGCCTCGAAGTTGTTGGTGCCGATGTAAAGAAGCCGATTGGACTTCGGCGCGTCGGAATCGAATGTGATGAGCTTCGTTTTTTGGCCGAGCTTGTTCAGCAGCGAGACCTGATCGTTCGGCGCGTCCACGCTCAGGGCGATGGCGTCGTAGCCCTGGCTGCTCAGGTTCTCGAGAATTTGGTTCTGCTCGGAGACCGTGCCGTTCGGCGGCATCTTGATGTCGACCTGGACCTTGCCTTCCTTCTCGTATTTGTGAACCCCCGCCGAAGCGATCTTCCAGAAGTCGCTCGGGTTGTTGGTGACGAAAGCCATTTTGACGATCTTGGACGCGCTGCCCCCGCCACCGCGGTCGCAACCGGAAAAGGTCCCCAACGAGATCGCCGTCGAGACGATGAGCAAAAAGAAAAGATGTTGCTTGGTCTTCACGGGTGCCTCCCTCGATTTTGTGTTCGCAGGGCGAGAGCCTTTCAGCTTTGTGGGTGGTTGGTCAACTGAGTCCTCGGCGCGGCCGTCGGGCTGTTCTGTCCGAGATCACGGATGGGTCGCCTTGCGGACAGGTGCGGTTTACGAGTCGGGGCGCCAACGGGTCAGCCCGTCGAGTAACGGACCGGCGTCGGTGCCCGTGAGAGCGATCGCGCGATGCTCGGGGCGCACGAAGCCCTCTTGTACAGCCCGGTCCAAGAAATGAAAGAGCGGATCGAAGTAGGCTTCGACGTTCAGAAAGGCGCAAGGCTTATGTTGCAGGCCCAGCTGGCACCAGGTGAGGGTCTCGAACATCTCGTCGAGTGTCCCGAAACCGCCTGGAAGTGCGAGGAAGGCATCGGCGAGATCGGCCATCTTCGCTTTGCGTTCGTGCATCGAATCGACGAGGTAAGATTGAGTCAGCCGCGGGTGGGCGATTTCTCGGTCCGCGACCACCCGCGCGAGCACGCCCACCACTTCGCCTCCTGCTGCGAGCGCTGCGTCGGCCATTGCACCCATCAAACCGACCGAGGTGCCGCCGTACACGAGTTGCAGCCCTCGCCCGGCCAGCTCACGGCCGACCGCCTCCGCAGCGGCGCGGTATGGGGGGCGAGCTCCCAGATTCGAACCGCAGAACACGCAAACGCTTCGCATCGATTGAGTTTACTCGGCGCGGCCTTCGGCCCGCC
>DASWDH010000109.1:0-15738 GCA_036395495.1 Polyangiaceae bacterium | reverse complement strand
CATGTCGCGGTCGACGTCCGGAACGCCGGAGCACGCGCGCGTTTCCGCGTCACGGAGAGCCTGACCGGCGGCCCGGTGATCGGCGGCCATCTTGCGATGCTTCTCTGCGTCCGCCTTGTGCTCCTCCGTTGGATTGGCGAGCCATGTCCAGCACGGTCGCCGCGGATCGCCGCACCTCTGCTTTTCGACGCTCGCCGCGGGGTCGTACGCTTGCGCGTGCGGGTCCGCCATCTGGTCGTGCGCTGAGGCTGCTTGTTCGTGTTGCGCCTTGCTCATGTCTTGCGGCTGCGCGCCGGGTGTCGAGGCGCAGCCCGCAAGACCAAGCAGCGTCGCGAATGTCATGTTTTTGAACGACTGGGTGATCATGGCTCATCTCCTGTGAAGTGGTTGTTCCCGGTGCACCCACGCACGTATCCAAGTCTCGTGCCGAGATGCTTCGCGCTGCGCTTTTTGCTTGGGCTCGGCTGGAGTCCGGATGCCCCTACCGGGGATACCGCGCAGCTTCCTCGCCCCCGTCGCAGGCGTGCGCCCGCGCGTCACGGCGCGCCGGCTGCGGCTCGCGATGCAGATTCTGCGTCGACGGCGCAAGGTGCGCGCAGGCCTTCGATGGGCCCCCAGCGGCGTGGCGGCGCTGAACCGCCGTCGATTCAAGGGGATCCCGCAAGAACGCGTACCCATACAGAGGGGGGGTATGGTCTCGTAACAGCCGCCCAGTCGCTCACGACGGCGGCACGAGATCTGCTGACACGGAGCTACATGCTCGTTCGGATTCGTCTGTTCGGTGCAGTTCTCTTTGCGGCCCTGAGCTCGGTCCGGCCGGCCTTTGCGGACAGCCCCAGCATGAACGCGTTCGTGCGCGAGGTGCTGTCGCGCAATCCGTCGCTCCGAGCCGAAAGCTTCCGACAGGCGGCGAGTCGCCAAGCAGCCACGGCCGAAGGGCTGTGGCCGGATCCGCAGGCAAGCGTGATGGTCGACAGGGTCCCGCAGCACGAGGGGGCCGAGATGCCCATGATTCGGTACCAGCTTCAGCAAATGGTGCCGTGGCCCGGCAAGCTCGGCATGATGCGATCGGCGGCGGAATCGCAAGCGGATCAGGCATTGGCGTCCGAGGAAGTCCGTAGGCTCGACTTGGTGCTCGAAACGAAGCGTGCCTGGCTGATGCTCCTTTTGAACCGGCAGCAACGCGAGATCAATCGCGTGTCGTTCGGGCTCCTGACCTCGATCGCAAGCACTGCGGCGGCGCGATATGGTTCCGGGACCGGGGGGCATCACGAGCTCGCCCGCGCCGAAGTCGAACGCAATGCCGTCGAGGTCGAAAAGGTTGCGCTCGAGGGCGAGCGCGTGTCGATGGTGGCGATGTTGAACGCATTTCGCGATGCGCCGGCCGACGCCACCATCCCCGATCCCGAACCGTTCGAATCACCTCCCTCCAACCTGGATACGACGAACCTTGTCACCGTCGCGCTGCGTGACCGTCCGGAGGTCAAGCGAATGGAGGCCATGGTCCGGGAGATGGGTTCGATGGCCGACCTGGCCCGCCGCGAACGATATCCGGACTTCATGGTGGGTGCGTGGTTCAACCAAATGATCGGCGAACCGAATTCCGCCGGCGCAATGCTCGGGGTCACGATACCGGTGGCGGGTATTTCTCGACAGAACCGGAGAGCGGGCGCGTTCGATCTGCGATCCAAATCGGCGCGGTTCGACGTCGACGCAATGCGCGCGATGATCCGCTTCGAAGTGGCCGACGCGATTCGCAAGGTCCAGACCGCGACGCGCGAGGTCGAGTTCCTTCGCACCGTCGCGATGCCACGGGCGCGCGAGAGCTTCGAAGTATCCCTCGCCGCGTATGCCACCGGCAGCGCGGACATGACCGCTTTGCTCGAGGCGCGGCGCGCTCTGCAAACCGTGGAGTTGGCGTCGGTACAAGCCGTCATTTCTCGTGAGATGGCGATTGCGGAGCTCGAACGAGCGCTCGGCGCGCGTGGGCCGGAGGTGAAGCCATGATGCCTCGCTTCGGCCGTTTCCTCGGTCTCCTCACGACCGTCGGCGTAGCTTGTACCGCCACGTCGTCCGAACCAGTGGCCCACGACCACGGCGCGACCGTCGCCTCCGCTCCCAGTGGGCAGCTGCCTGCCACGCACGAACATTCGCAGCACGGCACGGGGGATGCTGCGGCAATGGGTTCGTCGCCAGGCGGCACTCCACCCGGTTATTCCGCCATCGCATTGACCGACGAGATGGCATCTCGGCTCAATCTCACCCGCGCGACCGTCGAGGAACGTGACTTCAAGCGCACCCTCCGCACCGTCGGAGCCGTCACGGTGGACGAGACCCGGTCGTCGCACGTCCACCCGAAAGTGCGGGGCTGGATCGACCAGATCGACGTCAACTTCACCGGACGAACCGTTCGTCAGGGAGCGCGGCTCTGCACCGTCTACAGCCCCGAAGTTCTCTCCGCCGAGCTCGAGCTCCTGTCGATTCTCAACCAGAACGATCAGGCAACCGGCGCGTCTGGTGGAGCGTTCGCGGACGTCGAGAAGCGAGCACGCGCTGTGACGCTCGATGCTGCGCGCCGCCGTTTGACCCTTTGGGATGTGCCACCGAGCGAACTCGCCCGACTCGAGCAAACCCGGGAGCCGCAGAAGGCGTTCCCCCTGCTGGCGCCGCGAAGCGGCACGGTGGTGGCCAAGCAAGCCATCGCGGGCATGTACGTCGACGCTTCGACGGAGCTCTACCTCATCTCCGACTTGTCGCGCGTCTGGGTTCTCGTCGACCTGTACGAGGTTGACTTGCCTTTCGTGAAGGTCGGAGACAAGGCGCGCCTATCCATTGAAGGCACGGGACCGTCGGCCTTCGATGCGCGGATCACGTTCCTCGCGCCGACGATCGATGAGCCGACTCGGACGCTCAAAGCCCGGTTCGAGCTCGACAATCGCGACGGCCGGTTGCGCCCGGGCTCTTTCGTCACTGCAGAAATGGACATCGACGCGGGTCGCGGACTCGGGGTGCCGGAAGACGCGGTGCTTCGCACCGGATCGCGCAACATCGTGTTCGTCGTGCTTCCCCAGCGTATCGAACCGCGCGAGGTGACGCTCGGGCCTCTTGTCGGCGGCTGGTACCGGGTCGTCGCTGGTTTGCAAACCGGCGAACAAGTGGCAGCGGGGGCTCAATTCCTGCTCGATTCAGAGAGCCGTATCCGCGCGACGAGCTCGCCCGGGGGCGCCCATGTCCACTGAGGCGCCGGCGCCGGACAAATCGCAAATACCCCCGCCGTCCGGCTTCATCGAGCGGATCATCGACTTCTCGGGTCGAAATCGGATGCTCGTGTTCGTCTGCGCGATCGCGCTTAGCGTCGCAGGAGTATTCCTCGCCAGACGGACGCCTCTCGATGCGCTTCCCGATTTGTCCGATACACAGGTCATCGTCGCGACGGAGTGGATGGGGCGAAACCCAACGCTGATCGAGAACCAGATCACGTATCCGATTGTGACGACCTTCCTCGGTGCACCGCGGGTGAAGAACGTCCGCGGCTTCACCATGTTCGGGATGTCGTTCGTGTACGTCATCTTTCAAGACGGTACGGACATCTACTGGGCTCGCTCGCGTGTGGTCGAGTACCTGTCGAAGGTCTCCGACAAGCTACCCCCGGGCGTCACGCCGCAGATTGGGCCCGACGCGACGAGCGTCGGATGGGTCTACCAATACGCGCTCGTCGATCCGACCGGGAAGCACGACGCGCAGAAGCTCCGGAGCTTCCAGGACTGGTACCTGCGCTACTGGCTCCAAGGACTCGAGGGCGTCGCCGAGGTCGCGACCGTCGGCGGGTTCGAAAAGCAATACCAGATCGAGATCGATCCGGTGCGTCTCAAGGCGTACGGGATTTCGGTCGGCCAGCTTGCGGCGGCGGTGCGGGGATCGAACGACGAGGTCGGCGGCCGCGTTATCGAGATGACGCAGCACGAGTACGCCGTCCGCGGAAGGGGGTATCTCCGCAACAAGGAGGAGATCGAGCTCGCCGTCGTCGCGACGGACGCACAGGGCACTCCCGTTCGCATCGGCGATGTCGCGAGCGTGACCATCGGTCCGAACATTCGGCGCGGGATCGCCGATCTCGACGGGCGCGGTGACGTCGTGGGCGGCATCGTCGTGATGCGTTCGGGCGAGAACGCTCGGAATGTCATTCAGCGGGTCAAAGCGAAGCTCGCGGAGGTCAAGAGCTCGCTGCCCGAAGGGGTACAGGTCGTTCCGACGTACGACCGAAGCTGGCTCATCGACGAGTCGATCGGAACGCTGTCGAGCAACCTCGTTCAGATCCTGGCCATCATCGTCGTCGTCATCGCGCTCTTCCTCTTTCACCTGCGCTCCGCCCTGGTCAGCGCGATCGCCCTTCCGATCGCAACGGTTTCCTCGTTCATCGCTTTCTACGTGCTCGACATCACGATCAACATCATGTCGCTCGCCGGCGTGATTCTCGCGCTCGGCGACATGGTCGATTCCGGCGTGGTTCTGACCGAGAACGCGCACAAGAAGATCGAGGAAGCGGAGCGCGAAGGCCGAAAGGTCCCACGCTCCGAGCTCGTCATTCAAGCGGCGCGCGAGCTCGGCCCTTCGATGTTCGGTGCGCTCTTGGTGCTCACGATTTCGTTCCTTCCGGTGTTCACGCTCGAAGGACAAGAGGGCCGGCTGTTTCGTCCGCTCGCGCTTTCGAAGACGTTTTCGATGGCGTTCGCTTCGTTGTTCGCCATCACCCTCGTACCGGCGCTGATGGTCACATTCGTGAAGGGACGCATCCTCCCCGAGCGAAAGAACCCGATCAATCGGTTCTGCATCGCGCTCTACCGGCCGGTCCTGGCGTTCTGCCTTCGTTTTCGATACCTCGTGATCGGTCTCGCCGTCGCGCTTGCCGCGCTCACCGCGTATCCGTTTTCCCGGCTTGGCTCGGAGTTCATGCCGCCTCTCTACGAGGGCGATCTCTTGTACATGCCCATCACCGTTCCCTCGATCCCCATCGACGAAGCGCGCCGGCTCCTCACGTACCAGGACGCTCGCATGAGAGAGGTCCCCGAGGTCGAGCGGGTTTTCGGGAAGGCCGGCCGCGCCGAGTCCGCGCTCGATCCCGCGCCGCTGTCAATGTTCGAAACCGTGGTGAAGCTGAAGCCAGCGTCGGAATGGCGAAAGGGCATGACCGTCGACAGCATCGTGGCCGAGCTCGAAGCCAAGGTGAACGTCCCCGGCATTCAGGGCGCGTGGACGATGCCCATCAAGGCGCGCATCGACATGCTCTCGACGGGAATTCGGACCCCGATCGGAATCAAGGTATTCGGCCCCGACCTCGACGGCATCGTCGCCATCAACGATCAAGTCGAGCGGGTCGTACGCGGTGTGCCCGGGACACGCAGCGTCTACGCGGAGCGGGAGATGGGAGGCTTCTTTCTCGACGTCACACCCGATCGCAATGCAATCGCCCGCTATGGCCTGAGCGTGCGCGACGTGCTCGACGTCGTCGAGAGCTCGATCGGTGGGATGGACGTCAGCACGACGTACGAGGGGCGTGAGCGCTACCGGATCAACGTTCGCTACCCCCGTGACTTGCGGAACGACTTGGAGGCCTTGAAAAACGTTCTCGTGCCCGTCCCCACGCTTTCCGCTCGTCCCATGCCCACGCTCGCGCCGGGTCAGCAAGCCAGCATGTCATCGACACGAGGAGGGCCAGGTTCCGCCAGCATGGGCGGGGGCCCCATGGGGGCGAGGGGGATGAATAGCCCGGTCGCCACAGCGATCGCGGCGTTTCCCGCTGGTGGGAGTGCCATGGGCAGCTCCGAGATGGGCGGTGGCGCCGCGATGGCGCCGCCCTCCTTGACGGGTACGAGCGCGAAGCGCGCCTACGTTCCGCTCGGCCAACTTGCGGCCATCGAGACCGTGATGGGCGCGCCGATGATCAAGAGCGAAATGGGCCAGCTCACCGGGTGGACCTACGTCGACATCGAGGGCCGCGACGTCGGAGGCTACGTCAACGACGCCAAAGTAGCCGTCGCGCAGAACGTCAAGCTGCCGCCGGGCTATACAGTGAAGTGGACCGGCCAATACGAATCGCTCGAGCGCGTGCGCGCTCGGCTCGCGATCTTGCTACCTCTCACGATCCTGATCGTCGCGGTCATCCTCTACCTCAATTTCAAGGGGCTCGCGCAGATGCTCATCGTGATGACCGGCGTTCCCTTCGCAGCGGTCGGAGCGATCTGGCTTCTCTACCTGATGAAGTTCAACACCTCGATCGCCGTGTGGGTCGGAATGATTGCGCTGCTCGGCGTAGCAGCTGAAACGGCGAGCGTGATGGTCGTCTACCTGGATGAGGGCTGGAAGGCGGGAACGCAATCCGGCACGCTTCGCACGACACGCGACCTCATTGAACGAGCCATCGAGAGCGGATCGAAGCGCGTGCGACCCCTTCTGATGACGGTGATGACCAACATCTTCGGGCTGCTGCCCGTGCTATTCGCTACCGGGATTGGCTCGGACGTGACGAAGCGCATCGCAGCCCCGATGTGGGGCGGGCTCGTTTCACTGACGCTCCTAACGTTGCTGGTGATCCCAGCCATGTATGTCGTCTGGCGCGGCTTTCAGCTGCCGAAGCGGGCAGCCGACGACCAGACGGGTGGCACGGCACATGCCTGATCGTCTGGGCAAGACGGAGGTCAACCCATGAAGACGTTGTGGGTCGCCACTTTCATTACTGCCGACGGGCGATGCGGGTTCCATCTTCGATCGCATCCGACGGCTGGGTGATCACTTCATTGTTCTCCTGAAGTCCGTTGGTGACCGTGGTCCACGTACCGTTCGCGGGCCCGAGCTCGACGACCGTCTTGTGCGCGCGCCCCTCGGCGACCCGAAACACCGCCCACTGCGGTCCAGCGCGAAACAGCGCAGTCGACGGAACGCGCAGAACGTCCTTTCCTTCCCACACGACAATCGCAACATCCACCCGGTAGTCATGACCGAGCCCCGCCGGTGGTGGAGCGTCGAGATCGAGCACCACGTGCACGCGCTGCTCTTCGAGGCCGAGCGCGGACACCTTCGTGAAAGCTGCCGGATCGACTCGCCGGACGCGCGCCCCTAACGGCTGCGCGCCACCCCAACCCGTAACGGTGGCCGCCGCACCGGGGTGCACGGCCGCGGCGTCGCTCGAAAGGAGGTCGTCGTCGATTTCAAGACGGGCGACGTCGCCAACGTGAAGGAGCGGTGTCCCTGCCGCGATGGGCCCGGCGCTCTCGCGCAACACCCGCAAGATTCGGCCTGTGACCGGGGACCGCACCGGTGTGGTTGCTCCGGGATCCGTCGCACTGCCGAGCACGGCTTGCGCCCGCGCGAGCTCCGCCCGAGCTTGACCTACGGCAGCCGTCGCAGCCTCCAACGCGCGGCGCCGGATCTCCGCTTCGTGACCCTTGTGCGTGAGCTGTTCGGCGGGGACGCTGCCGCTCGGCGTGAGCTTGCGCGTCGTTTCGAGCTCACTGTTCGCATGTTCGAGCGCGACGCCCGCCTCCTGCTCGGTCGCCTGCGCGCGCGCGAGTCCCGCTTTGGCGGCGGCCGCAGCGGCGGTTGCCTCCGCACGAGAACGTGCATCGAGCGGTCGCGAGGCGGCTGGCCGGATCGTCGCAACCACGTCGTCCGCATTCGCCGCATCGCCCGGCTGCACGCGGACCCGCTCGAGCTGCCCATCGACCGGCGCCGCGACCACGTACAGGTCTTTCACGCGCGTCCGACCCTCTCCGCTCACCGTCGCGACGAGCGGGCCTCGCGTGACCACGGCCACCGCCGCGGGCACCGGCTGAGGCCGAAGGGCCCACGCAACGGCAAGCGCGAGGACGAGCGCCACGCCCGCCCACAGTGCTGCTTTCACCTGCCCGGCCCGTTTCATCGTCATTCCCTCGCTTTCAGAACCGAAACCAAGTCCAGCCGATCGAGCCCTCGACGAACGACCAGCGCCGAAGCCGCGGCCGACAAGATGAAGACCAGGAACGCAAAGGCATACGTCGAGCCCCCCACGATGTGCGGCACGTGCATTCGATCACTCGTCATCGCCGCCGCGACCAACCCGGACAGCCAATATCCAGCGACGAACCCCAGCGGAACGGCTGGTGCCGCCAAGGCGCCCACTTCGCCAAGGAGGATTCTCGATACCTCGCCACGCGTGAAACCGAGCACGCGCAGCGTCGCGAGCTCGCGCGCCCGCTCCGCGAATGCGATCTTCGCGCTGTTGTACACGACGCCGAACGCGATGATGACCGCGAAGATGACCTCGATCTTGCGCACGAAGTTGACCGCCGAATCGCTCATCCTCCGGTAGCTCTCGAGCGCGCCGCGGCGATAATCGACGGCGAGCGCCGATGGGATCCGCTTGAGCTCGGCATTCAGCTCGTGCATCTGCGTGGGATCAACGGTCAACGACGCGCCCGAATACGTCGCCGGTTCCCCGAGCAATCGCCCGAGGGCACCAAGGTCCATGTAAGCCGCTGCGCCGAGTGGTTCGTCGACGACCGCTACCAGAGGCGTCGTGACGAGGCGCCGCTGCTTCTCGCGGATTTCGAGCGAAAGCCAGTCGCCTGGATGGAGGCCGAAGTGTTTCGCCAGCCAGCTCGTGATGATGGCTCCCTCTTTCGGAATGGTCGCCACCTGGTAGTTTGTGTCGACCGCGTTGCGCAGAACGCCTCCCTCGGGCAGCCCGACGAGCGTCACGTCGTGCGAGCGTCCCCGCGTCAGCAATCGGGCTGGCGTCACCCGAAATGGCTCGGCCCGGAGCACGCCTGGAAGCGCCCGAAAGTCGGAAACGGTGCCGACCGACCGCACTTGCGCGAGCGCGACGGTGAGATCCTCGCGCGACGCGGCTTGGAAGCGGACGTCACGCATCCGGTCGATGGAATCGGCGGCCGAGCTGCCCAGCACGACGACGCCGACAGCGAGCGACATTCCCGCCACAGCGAGCGCCGACCGAAGAGGACGTCGGGAGACATTGCGCAGAATCATCCGGGATGACGTGGCGAGCCAGCGCGATGCACCCATGACGTCCAGAAATGAGCCGCGGAAGGCTGGAATTTCGGCCGTCATGGCCACGGTCGGCGGGAGCGCGACGACCCGGCGCACGGAATCGAGTGCGCCGATAGCCGCTGCCGCGAGCGCCACCGCCGAAGCACCTGCGACGACCGCAGGTTCGATCGAAAACACCAGCACCGGGAAACGAAAGAAACCGGCGTAGAAGACGGCGAGCACCCGTCCGAGCCAAGCCCCGACGGGGAGGCCCAGGATGATGCCGGCGACGACGATCAGCACCGTCATCTCGAGGTAATGAATTGCGACGCGTGCCGACGTGTAGCCGAACGCCTTGAGCAGCCCGATTTGCTCGCGCTGCGTCGCCACGACGCGCGACAACACGATGTTCACCAAGAACGCCGCAACGAGCAGAAAAATCGTCGGAACCACCAGTGCCAGCGACTTCAGCTGCTGGATGTGCTCTTCCAGCATCGTGTGCGACGGCTGGCTACTTCGCCCATATGCGCCCCGGCCGCCGTAGGGTTCGAGCACCTGGTCGATCGCCGCGAGTGCGGCGTCCTCCTCGGCGCCGGGAGCCAGCGCCACCGAGACTTCGTTGATCGCTCCTCGCAACCCTGCCATCGCCTCGAGCTCACTACGCTCCATCCAGAGGACGGCGAAGCGACGGTCGTCCGGTGTGAGCCCGCTCGGAGGAACGGGCATCACGTACTCTGGCGAGAGGGCCACCCCCACGACGTGGAGCTCCACCCGTTGACCCGCAACGACGGCTTTGATGGTATCGCCGAGCGCTAGATGGTTCGTCTCGGCGAAAGCTTCGCTCGCCAACACTTCGCCGTGATGACCGGGTTCGACATGGCGGCCGCGCCGCAGGTACAAATCGTTCAGCGCGTGCCCAGACGCCGGCGGGATCGACACGACGATCGCGGAGGCCGGCTCATCGAGCCCAGGAACATCGAGAACCGCCTGCTCCTTGACTCTCCCCTCGACGGCGACGACGCCCGCAATGGCGGAGATGTTCCGGGTCACCGATTCCGGAGCACGGGACAGATCCGACCAGACGTGCGCGAATCGATACTGCGTGTAGTAGTGGTGCTCGGAGACGCGAAGCGAACGGTACGTCGCGAGTGTCGCCACGAACAGCGCGACGGCAGATCCGATGACCAGAGCGATGGCTATCGCCTGGACCCTCATGCGCGAGAGGTCGCGCAGCAGCTTTCGGTCCAGAGCCCGGATCACCATTGCAGATCCTGGGGAGATGCGCGCAAATCGTTGCGGCGGTCCGACACGAGCTTGCCGTCTGCGAGCTGGAGGACGCGATCGGCCATCGCGGCGATCGCAGCATTGTGCGTGATCACCGCCGTCGTCGTGCCGAGCTCACGATTGACGCGTGCGATCGCTTCGAGCACGACCTTGCCTGTGTTGATGTCGAGCGCGCCGGTCGGCTCGTCGCAGAGGAGCACATCGGGCCGCTTGGCAATGGCGCGCGCAATCGCAACCCGCTGCTGCTCACCCCCGGACAATTGCGCGGGATAGTGGTCGAGTCGTTCGCTCAATCCGACGAGCGCGAGCGCCTCTTCGGGCGACAACGGGTTCTCCGCCAGATCGGTGACCAGCGCCACGTTCTCGCGGGCGGTGAGACTCGGCACCAGGTTGTAGAACTGGAACACGAACCCCACGTGATCCCGGCGGTACATGGTGAGCGCGCGCTCGTTCGCCACCGTGAGATCGCGGTCCCGATAGACCAGCCGGCCTGTGGTCGGCACGTCGAGTCCCCCAAGGATGTTGAGTAAGGTCGATTTGCCGCTGCCCGAAGCACCGAGGAGCACCACCAACTCGCCTGCGCCGAGGGTCAGGTCGATCCCGCGAAGGGCGGCGACCTCGACTTCGCCCATCTGGTATGTCTTCGTGGCACCCACGACCCCCAAGACCGGGCGTCCACGTTCGGTGAGGTTCGCTGAGCCCATCACCTAATGCGCGTGGCTGCCGTGCTCGTGGTTGCGGTGGTGGCGATGCCCGAGGAGATGCATGAGCGGGCACGAGATGAGCAGCAGGTACGGGGCGAGCCCGAGCGCATGGCTCCAGTGCTCGCGCAGAATGAAGAACGCCGCGATCACCAAAGCCGAGAGCAGCGCCAGCTTCGTATTGCGTGAGAACCCTTCCGTCCATCGTCGCGACAACGTGTCCGTCGAATTGATGTGCGTTTCCATGACATTTCCTCCTTGACGCTTCACAGACGCACGCGCCGCAGACGCAGCGCGTTGCCGACGACCGAAACAGAGCTCGCGCTCATCGCCCCCGCCGCGATCATAGGATTGAGCAAGAGCCCGAACGCCGGATAGAGGACGCCCGCGGCGATGGGAACCCCGAGCACGTTGTAGACGAACGCGAAGAACAGGTTCTGCTTGATGTTGCCCATCGCGGCTCGGCTCAAACGTCGGGCGCGAACGATGCCTCGCAAATCCCCCTTCACCAGCGTGACCCCGGCGCTCTTCATGGCGACGTCTGTACCGGTCCCCATGGCAATGCCCACGTGGGCTAGGGCAAGCGCCGGAGCGTCGTTCACGCCGTCGCCGGCCATGGCGACGATGTGGCCTTCCTTTTGGAGCTTCTTGATCACATCGACTTTCTGGTCCGGGAGCACCTCCGCCACGACCTCGTCGAGCTCGAGCTTCTTCGCCACCGCGTCGGCGGTGGTACGGCTGTCCCCGGTGAGCATCACGATTCGAATCCGCTCGGCGTGCAGATCGCGAATCGCCTCCGCAGTGGTCGCCTTGATGGGGTCGGCGACGCCCACCACGCCGGCGATCTTTCCGTCGACGACCACGAACATCACCGTTTGACCGTCGGCGCGAAGCGCTTCGGCACGTGCGGCCAACGAGCCAGCATCGATGCCGAGCTCCGACAGAAGCGCCGCGTTTCCGAGCGCAACGGCGTGACCGTCGACCGTTCCCTTCACGCCCTTCCCGGTCCGCGAGGCAAACGATTCGGCGGCGCCGAGCTCCACCCTTTCGTCCAAGGCGCCGCAAACGATCGCGGCGGCGAGGGGGTGCTCGCTGCCTCGCTCCAGCGTGGCCGCCCAACGAAGAAGCGCTTTTCGGTCCACGCCGTCGGCCGGTTCGACGGAAACGAGCTTCGGTTTGCCTTCGGTGAGCGTCCCGGTCTTGTCGACGACCAGGGTATCGATCGACTGCATGACCTCGATCGCTTCAGCGTCCTTGAACAGCACTCCGACCGTCGCACCCCGACCCGCTGCCACCATGATCGACATCGGCGTCGCGAGCCCGAGCGCACAGGGGCAAGCGATGATGAGAACGGCAACCGCATTGACAATCGCGTGGGCCAGCCGGGGCTCGGGTCCGACCACCACCCAGACGATGAACGTCACGATCGCAATGGCGATCACGGCCGGAACGAAGTAGCTCGACACCGTGTCGGCCAGCTTCTGGATGGGAGCCCGGCTCCGCTGCGCCTCGGCCACCATTTGCACGATCTGCGCGAGCAGCGTCTCGCTCCCGACGCGCTCGGCGCGCATGACGAAAGACCCTGTGCCGTTCACGGTGCCGCCGATGACGCGATCGCCCGCGTGTTTCTCGACCGGAATCGACTCGCCGGTCACCATCGATTCGTCGACGGCACTCGCGCCTTCGAGAACGACGCCGTCGACGGGCACCTTCTCACCGGGTCGAACGCGCAGCCGATCGCCCGGCTGCACGGTGTCCAGCGGCATGTCTTCTTCCGTGCCGTCCTCGCCCATTCGGCGCGCAGTTTTCGGCGCGAGGCCGAGGAGCGCGCGGATCGCTGCTCCGGTTCGACTGCGCGCCCGGAGCTCCATCACCTGGCCGAGAAGAACGAGCGCCACGATGACCGCTGCCGGTTCGAAATACGTTGGAACCTGGCCATGCGCGTCCTGGAGCGTGGCCGGAAAGACGCCGGGGACGAGCGTCGCGACCAAGCTGTAGACGTAGGCTACGGAGACGCCGAGCCCGATCAACGTGAACATGTTGAGGCTGCGATGCACGATCGACTGCCACGCTCGGACGAAGAACGGGAAGCCTCCCCAGAGAACGACCGGGCTCGCGCAGACCAGCTCCACCCAGGGAGTCGCGGTGCCCAGCAGCGGATGGCCGACGACCATCTCGAGCATGGCGAGCGCAACCAGCGGGATCGTGAGAACGACGCTGACCCAAAATCGCCGCGTCATATCGATGAGCTCGGGATTCACCGGCTCTTCGAGGCTCACCGTCCGAGGCTCGAGTGCCATGCCGCAGATCGGGCAATTCCCGGGAGCATCGCGAACGATCTGCGCATGCATCGGGCACGTCCACTCGATCTTCGTCGCCGCTGCCACCGGGCGGACCGGTTCGAGCGCCATGCCGCACTTTGGACACGCACCAGGTTTCGACTGACGCACTTCCGGATGCATCGGGCACGTGTACTCCGTCACTGCTTGGCTGGCGGGCGGCTGGGCTACGTGCGCCGGTTTTGCGTCGGGCTGATGCGCTGCATGGCCGGTGTGGTCATCACCTGCAACGTGCGACGCGTGGTGATGCTCGGCCGCGGCAGTCTTCGCGATGTACTTCTGCGGGTCGCGAACGAACTTCTCGCGACAACCCGCACTGCAGAAGAGGTACTCGGTCCCTTCGTGCCGATGCCGGTGCGGGGTACCCGGGCCGACCTGCATGCCACAGACGGGATCCGTCTTCGTCCCCCGTGGTTCGAGCGGCAGCGTGGGTTCGTGCGTGTGTCCGTGCATGATTTCCTCGACGCCTAGCGACCCATCCGGGAGTAGCGAGAGAAGACGTCCATCAGCTCGTCGATCTTCATCTTGCGTTGCGCCGTCGTGCCATTCGTCATCGCGTTATTCACGCAAGTATCCACGTGCGAGCGGAGGACCATGGCGCCGGCCTTCCCCAGCGCAGCCTGAGCGGCAGCCACCTGGAGAAGAATGTCGACGCAGTAGCGGTCGTTCTCGATCATCCGGGCAACCCCTTCGACCTGGCCGGCGATCCGCCGCAGGCGAGCAACCACTGTCTTCTTGAGCTCGGATTTCATCATTGGCAGCTCATACCCCCTACCGGCATCTAGGCTTTAGTTAGGTCGTCAGGTGGCCTCAGACAAGTGCAACAACGGTGCTAGAGGCCGAGCGGGCTCGGGGTGGCCCAAGTCTCGGTCCGGCGCAGCTCCTGCGTCGGCTCCGCAGCGATTGCGCCTTCCCGCGCGGATCGGGCGCGAGGAGGGATGATTGCGCACCCAGACGAGGCAGCACGCGTCCTTTGCGACTGGTTCGACGAAACGCTCCGCGCCGCAGGTCAGAGCGCCGCCGCCTGGCCGACCACAGCGGCTGCCGGGCTGAACGCGCGCTGAAGGTCCGTCAGGTACTTCGTGACCATGTACTCCTGCTTCTTGCGCAGCGTCTCCTCGCTGACGAACCAGCTCACGATGCCCGTCGCCTGGACGAAGAGGCTGTACGTCACGACGGACTCATCGGCGCGCGGAGCAGGTTTGACCGAGATGAGCGCGTGAGCATCCGCACCGGGGGCATTGATACGCAGATGCGCTGTCTGGGCGTCGTCGAAACGAACGTCGTAGTCGTGAGCACCGCAGTCGAAAGCCGTCGTTCGAAGGTTGATCCTCCAGCGATTCCCGTCGTGCTCGAGAACGCGTAGCGACTTGATGTCCGTGAACATGTCCTTCCAGCGATCGACCTGCTGAAGCCGCCCCCATATCGAATCGGCCGGCGTGGGAACCGTCACCCGCCCCTGCACCCACCGGGGGTCGGTGTTGCTGCGCTGCCATTTCAACGTGGAGCCCGACGTGCTCTGCCCGAGCGCGCGTGATGCGGGAAAAGCCACGATCGAGGCCATGGCGAGAATGACCGTGCGACGTCTGAAGCTCATGACGCGCTTTCCTTTCCGGGTGCGGGACATCCCATGAGAATCCGTACGGCTCGAGCGAGCGCGTGGTGCTCCGCTCGCACTTCGACGCCCGCTCGTCGAAGAAGTGCCGGAAGGTCCGAGTGGATGAACTCTACGTAGTGGTCTCGCTCGAACAGCTTCACCACGTGAAAGAATGCCGAGCCGATCACGCCCGGCGGGCTGCCATAGTCGACGACGACGATCGTTCCGTTCGGTTTCGTGACCCGCACAACTTCTTTGACCGCACGCTCGCGGACACTATCCGGCATTTCATGGAGGGCAAACGAGACGCATGCGATGTCGAAGCTCTCGTCCTCGAAGGGCAGCTCCGTTGCGTCCGCGCGCTGAAACTTCAGATTGGCGGCGCGGTTCTTCTTGCGTGCGATCCGAAGCATCGCCTCGGAGAGGTCGATACCTACCACTTCGCCAGCCGACTTCGCAAAAGCGATAGCTTGCGATCCCGTTCCGGTCGCGACGTCAAGGACCCGTGAGCGGCTGTTGGTGCCCGCGAGGGTGGCCACCTGCCCTCGTACCTTGCGAAGAGGGTAGGCGACGAGATCGTAGAACGGCGCGAAGGCCGCGTAGACGTGCTCGCTCAACGCGTAGTAGTCGCGCTCTTCGTCGGTCGAGGGAGGCCGCGGTCCGAATCGAGACATCATCGGGTTCTGGGTTGTCATGGTTTGCCATTGGCCCGCATCGGCCGTGCCTGCTTTCTGACTAATGCGTCGCGGGCCCTTCGACGCAACAATTGCGCGAGACTATTGCGCTCGGCTGGCGG
>DASWDH010000108.1:0-7070 GCA_036395495.1 Polyangiaceae bacterium | reverse complement strand
AACTGACCGAACAGGCGGATTTCTCGGTGTTGCGGAGCGAGGCTGGCCAGGGCGTCGCGGCTCGTTTCGTCTATCGGGGTGATTCCGACGGCCTCGCCGTAGTTTGCGTTGGGTCGGAGCCAAATCTGCAGATCGTGATCTCCCGATGCCAAGACTGCGGCAGTAATGCTAACTCAAGACGCAGCGCGCACCGATCGCGCTCCGCGTTCGTCTCGTAACCATGCGGCGAGGCGCTCGGCGATCATGATCGTGGGTGCATTGGTGTTGCCACGCGTGATCGTGGGCATCACCGACGCGTCCGCTACGCGCAGGCCACTCACCCCCCGCACGCGCAGCTCGGGATCGACGACGGCCTCGTCGTCCTTGCCCATCTTGCAGGTGCCGCAGGGATGATAGAGGAGCTCCACCATGCTTCGGATGTGGTTCTCGAGATCTTGGTCGCTCTTCGCGGAGGCGCCGGGCAAGTACTCCGCGCCACGATAGGGCCCGAACGCCGCCGCGGCGGCGATCTCCCGGGCGAGCTTGATTCCCGCGAGCAGCGCCTTCATGTCCCTCGCTTCGGAGAGGTGATTGCCGCAGATGAGCGGCGGCGCGAATGGCTGCGCGGACCGCAGCGTCAGGCGCCCGCGGCTGGACGGCGCGACCAGCGTAGGTCCGATGGTGAAGCCGTGCCCGGGCGGGCGAACGAAGCCATGGTCGACATAATACGCTGGGGCAAAGTGAAACTGAATGTCGGGAGCCTCCGCCGTGGAGTACGAACGAACGAACGCCCCGGCCTCGGCGATGTTCGAGCAGAGCGGACCCGTACGGCGAGCCGCGTACTCGAGATAGGCCATCGGCGCTTCGGCAATGCGCAGGCTGATCGGCTTGGTGCATTCGAGGGCGATGCCGATCGCTGGATGGTCTTGCAGATTTTTGCCGACGCCATCCAGTTCGACGACGGCGCGAATCCCGAACGACGAAAGTGCGTCAGCGGGTCCCACGCCCGAGAGCAGCAAGAGCTGGGGCGATCCGATCGCACCCGCAGCGAGAATGCTCTCGCGACGTGCGCGCGCCAAGAGGCGGCGGTTGTCTTTCAGATACTCGACGCCGATCGCCTTTTGTTGGTCGAAGACGATGCGCGTGACGTGCGCGCCCCGGACGACCGTCAAGTTGGGCCGTCCGATGGCTGGAAAGAGATACGCGTTCGCGGCGCTCCAGCGGCGACCTGCTTTTTGGGTGACTTGATAGTACCCGGCGCCGTCTTGACGACCGCTGTTGAAATCCTCGTTGTAGGGGATGCCCACCTGTCCACATGCTTCCACGAACGCGGCCGACAGAGGATTTCGATAGCGTCCGTCCTCGACCCTCATCGGCCCCCCCACGCCGTGACCAGGAAGAGCGCCGCGCCCTTGATCTTCCGATCGCTCGAAAAACGGAAGTACGTCGGCATAGCTCCAGCCGTCCGCGCCGGCGGCAGCCCATCGGTCGTAGTCGAGCGGGTTGCCGCGAATGTAGATCATCGCGTTCATCGCGCTGGAGCCGCCCAACAGCTTTCCGCGAGGAATGTAGAGACGGCGCCCGAGCAAAGCCGGTTCCGGTTCGCTCTGGTAGGCCCAATCGTGACGCGTCTTGAACAGCTTGGAAAACGCCGCCGGTATCCGGGCGGCAAGCGGTTCCTTACCGACCCCCGCTTCGAGCAGGAGCACGCGGGTCGTGCGGTCCTCGGTCAGGCGAGCCGCCAGAACGCATCCAGCAGAACCGGCACCAACGATGACGAAATCGTATTCGGTGTTTTCGGAGCGCGCCATCGCCCCAGTAACAACACGTCGTCTGTGGGGCGTAAAGGCTCGATTATTTCTTGGAGCTCGTCGTATCGAGATCTTCCGAGAGGTAGCTCAGGATGACTTCGTCCAGCGATTTTTCGCTGATGAGATCGTCGCCGAAGATCGAACCACCTGCTTCGGGCGCACGCCCGGTCGTGAACATCGCCGCCGGGCGCGAAGCTGCATTGCGCGGCGAAACGGATTTGTCCCGCGGTTCCTTCTTGGCACTCGTCACGCCGGGATCGGGCGGTTCGGAGATCGGTTTCGCCGCGCGTGCCTCGGAGGCGTGGGCGGCAAACGTGTCGGGCATCTCGCGCCGCTGCGCACGCCCGGCGGCAACCGCGCCACTCGGACGCCCGTCCGGCGGCGAAGAAGTAGCCGCCTCTATGGCGGCAGGACTGGCAGCCGGCGTTTCCACCGAAGATCGCTTCGAGAGCGACGCCGCTTTGGCGGCCGCAAGTCGGGAGGCTGAATTCGATCGCGCCGGCATGGGCTCGAACGACGAAACGGGAGTCGAAGTCGGGCCCCCCGACGGAGGTCCGTCTCGATCCTCGTTGCCGAGCACCTCGTCGAAATGCCCCTCGCGCAAGGCGACGAACATCTTCTTGTGCTGCTGCTTCATGAGGTCGCGCACGACTTCGCCGAGACGTGCGCTACCGACGTGCTCCGCGTACGAAGTTTTGAACGTCTTCAGAATGCGCCCGCCGTCCATGAACAGGTGCGTGATGACGTGCGGATGACGAACCCCCGAGTCCTCCGTTTGTATGTGAAATAGACGGCCGCGATGCTTGACGTTGTTGTTGAAACCAAGGAGCGGTGATTGCACGGAGACGAACCCGATTATCCCACATTTTTTAGCATGGTGTTTCATTCCTCGTCCAACCGCCTCATCCCTTCGAGCAGCAGCCCCTCGGGCGAGGCGGTAATCAGGATTTCGCTGGCGCGGAAGTTCGGATCCAACACGAACTCGCCGTCCGAAATGCGGAGCATGGCGTAGAACGCCTCTTCTCCACGTAGCTTTCCCCACACCGCGTTGGCCACCATTCCGTCGACGAAGTGAACCTCGCCGGCTTCGCGGCCGCGGCGCAATCGCACCGCACCGGTTTTGCGACCATGCCACAGAACTTGCACCAGCTCGGGGAGCGATAGCTCGGTGAGCGAACCCGACACACCCTGGGTAGGCGCTCTGCTGACACGCTTCTCGAACGCCTTTCGCAATTTCGCCACCAGCACTTCGGTCGCCATCGGTTTGATGACGTAGTCGGAGGCGCCGAGCTCGAAGCTACGCTGCGCGTCGTTGTGACCCTGGCGACGCGTGAGAATCAGCCAGGGCACGTCGCGCCCCCAGGCGGCTCGGCGAGCCTCTGCCAGCAGCATCAACCCATCGTGGGAGCGCTCCGCCCCCAAATCGAGCTCGCTCACCACCAGCTGGATGTCCCCCTTCTGAAAGGCGGCGCGCGCCTCGTTGATCGTGCGCGCGGTGCGGACGTCGAACCCTTCTTGGATCAGACGCAGCTCGAAAACGATGGTTTCCTCGGGGTCCGGATCGACGAGCAAAACGACGCGGCGCTCCGACAGAATGCGCGCGCGAAGATCGTCGCCGGCAACCGTCGCCCGCAGCAGCTCCACGAAATGGGGATCGAAGACCGTCCCTTGGTGCTGGGCAAGAACGTCGCACGCTGCGGTCGGCGCCAACTGCTTTCGAAACTCGTTGTCGGCATTCTCGGTGAGATCGACGTAGGTGTCGGTGATCGCGAGTAGTCGAGCTCCCAGCGGGATTTCTTTGCCCTCGAGCTGATCGGGGACCCCGGTTCCGTCGTACCGTTCGTACATTGCCTCGATGGCGGCGATGGCGCTCGGCGGCAGTTTGGCGCTGCTCATCAGCCGGGTCGGCGTGGCGTACGATTTCAGTGCGGCGAGCCGAACACGTTCGTGCTGCGACACGGCGAGCGCGGTCAAATGCTCGCCACCCATCTTGCCGACGTCGTGCAGACAGGCGGCCACGACGAGTGGATCTTGCTCGGCCGGGCCAAGGCCGATGCGTTCGGACAGCTTGCGGGTGAGAAGGGCGACGTGCGCCGAGTGACCGCGGAGCTCCCCGCGGGCGTTTTCGAGGAGAGCAACCAGAACATTGAGCGTCTCGATGTAGCTCTCCGCGCTGAGCGGCGGCCCGGGCGAAGGGGGGACGGGTGGGGATAGGCTGATTCGCTTGGCCGACGATCCCGCCGCTCGGCTCGACGGCTCACCCCATGCGGTGTGCGCGGCTTTGGGGCCGCCTCCGAGCGAAAACGTGGGCAGCGGCCCGGGCGGCGAAGCCCCGGCGACAGACTCCATGTCGAGGCTCTGCGAAGCTTGCGCGCCCCGCTCCAGCGCCGCGAAAGCGAAGGGCTCACCGCGGTAGAACTTGGCGATGGCAGCCTGGATCGCCGCCGGCCGAGCGACGAACGCCTTCACCTCGCGAACCGCGGCACCTTTGCGGACCTGGTCGAGCGCGTCGACGTTGTGCGGATCCGCGGTCACGATGGAAAGCACGCTCGCCTGTGCGTCGAACAACACCGGGACGACCGCCAGTCGTTCCGCCAATTTCTTGGAGACCTTTGCGAGCGCAACCCGGTCGATGTTCGCCTTGCCCAGTCGCTCGGTCGATACGAATCGTGTCTCGTAAAGCGCAGCCAGGTACTTCAGTAATTCCGACTCGGAGATCACCTGGCTTTCGATGAGCGCATCTTCGATGCGCAACGCAGAACGTCGCTGCAGCGCGGTCACAGCTTCGTGCTGCGCCTTGGTGATGCGACCTTCCTCGAGCAACCGCTCGCCGAGCGCGCGGTGCACCGACGCAGGACGGCGTGCAGCGACGTCCTTCGGCCCCGGCACACCCTCCCCCATCGTAGGGAGAATTATACGTCTACTCGATGGCGTTCAGCCACCGCAGGGGACGGCGGTAGAGCGTGCGCATGCGATCTTCTGGAATTTCGTGCGCCAAATCTTCGGGCGTGCGCAGGATCACGTGCACGCCCGCCTGATCGAGCAGGTCGAAAACCCGTCGCGTCTGGCCGACGACCTCGTCTCGCTCGCCCGTGAGCAGGTAGACGCGCTTGATCCTTGCGTAGCGCCGTTCGAGCTCCCCCTGTCCTTCACCACCCCAGTAGACGTCGTTCGCGGCGAGGATCAGCCACCGGTTGAAAACTTCCGGCTCGCGAACGCCGACGTTCATCGCGATGAACGCGCCTTCGCTGAAGCCGATGAGCGTGTTGCCCCGGAGCTGCACCCGGCGGCCGAACTTCTCGCGCAACGTCGCGATCGCCTTGTCGATGGTATCCTTGGCAGCCATCCAATTGTTGGCCCAGCCCCGCGCACCGCCCCCGCGGTCCTCGGGGCCGCTCGGGCAGATGATCCAGCCGAACTCGCGCGCTACGTGCGCCCACTTCATGCAATCGACCTGGGGGTTGCCTCCCCGCCCGTGGAGATACACGAGCACCGGTCGGAGGCCGGTGCGGCTGGTCGGCTCGAAGTAGAAGGCGGGGTTCGCCCCGGGCAGGTCGAGACGCTCCGGGCGCTCCGAGGCTGTCGCCGAACCGAGTGCCCCGGCGGCGCCGGGGACTAGAATGGCGAGCGCGCAGAGCGCCAACATCGAAAGAGCGAACGGACACTTCATCGATCGAGGGCGCGCCCACATATAGCACTAAGTGGGGCAACTCTTGACAAAAACAGAGTGGCGAGCTACCCCTCCCGTCCCCTTTCCAGTTGTTTCGAGGAATTGCCCATGTATGCGGTCATCAAGACAGGCGGCAAGCAGTATCGGGTCATCGAGGGCCAGAAGCTCAGGGTGGAGCGCCTTCCAGGCAACCCGGGCGACGCCGTCAGCTTCGACCAGGTCCTTTTTCTAGGCGGCGATTCGCCGAAGATTGGTCAGCCCCTCGTGAACGGCGCGAGCGTCACCGCCGAGATCCTCGGTCAGGACCGGGCCAAGAAAATCATCGTTTTCAAGCTCCGCCGGCGCAAGAACTACCGGCGCAAGCAGGGCCATCGGCAGCCCTACACCGAGCTCAAGATCACGGGCATCAAGGCCTGAGGGACATTCGTCATGGCACACAAAAAGGGCGCTGGTTCGACCCGCAACGGCCGAGGCTCCAACGCCCAGCGTCGCGGCGTCAAAGTCTACGCAGGCACGCCGGTTCGCGCGGGCAACATCCTGGTTCGCCAGGTCGGCTCCTCGCTCCACGCCGGCAAGAACGTGGGCACCGGCAAGGACTACACACTCTTCGCGCTGATCGACGGCGTGGTCGCTTACGAATGGAAGACCAACAAAAAGCGCCAGGTCTCGGTGTACCCGGCCACCGGCGCGCAGCCCTGAGCTTTCGCCTTTTGGCGGTCGACATCGACGGCACTCTCGTCGATGCCAAGGGGACGGTGCATGGGGAAGACCGTGAAGCCATCGCCGCGCTGGCAGTGCGCGGGATCCCCACCACCATCGTCACCGGGCGTCTGTTCTCCGGAACCCGGACCATCGCTGCCGAAGTAGGAGCCACCGGCGCGGTCGCCTGCGTCGACGGTTGCCATCTGGTCGAGGCTGCTTCGGGGCGGGAGTTCCATCACGGAAGTCTCGCCGGCGTCTGTGCGGCCCAAGTTCGCGAGCTCCTGGTTCGTCGTGGCGTCGCCACATTCGCCTTTGCTCGCGATCGAATCCTCTACGACGACCGAGGAGCCCCGTACATCCCGTACGTCCGCACCTGGTCCCTCGATCAGGTGTGGACCGAACGCGTGACGAACCACCCACACTGGGAAGACGAGCGCGGGGTCACCGCCCTGGTCTGTGTCGGCGTCGAGCACGAAATCAAGACCCTGGAAAATGAGCTGCAAAGCACGCTCGGCTCGCTCGTCTACGCCGTCGCCTTTCCCGTGCGGCGCCTCGAGTCCGAATCCGGCTGGGGCATGGTGATCCGAGCTGCCGGTTATTCCAAGGGGACCGCTCTGGTTTGGCTCGCGCAGCATTACGGCGTGTTGCCCGAGGAGGTCGTTGCAGTGGGGGACTGGTACAACGACGTGCCCATGTTCGAGGCGGCGGGGCGATCGTTCGCCATGCGGCAAGCTCCTCACGTAGTGAAGGAAGCCGCTACCGACCAGCTCGACGCGGATTCCCAAACCGGCGGGGGCATCGCCGAAGCGGCTCGCAAGGCAGGATTGTTGTAGCGGGCGGAGCTAACGCCGTACCGGGATGATCTGCACGCGGCGTCCCTCGCCTTCGCCGTCACTCTTGGTCACCAC